>JAEWOM010000030.1 GCA_023399675.1 Bacteroidota bacterium | reverse complement strand
TAAAGGAATTCTGGAATTCTGCATTTTAAGCCTGATCAACGGAAAAGAAATGTATGTTTCTGATCTGATGGGAGCGCTTGAACAAGGAAAACTGGATGTTGTGGAGGGTACGCTCTATCCACTGCTTACCCGACTGAAAAACGGTGAATTCCTCAGTTATCGCTGGGAAGAATCAACCGGTGGCCCGCCAAGAAAATACTACCAGATCACCGAAAAAGGAAAAATTTTCCTGGCTGAACTGCAGAATACCTGGAACGATCTGACGGCTTCCGTCTATCAAATAACTCAAAACAACCAATAACCGCGAACCTCCCAAAAATTAAAAAAATGAATAAGACATTATCTATAGGACTTGCAGGCTTTTCTTTCGTTATTGAAGAGCATGCGTATATAAAACTGAGCGACTATCTCGCAGCACTGAGAAATTCGCTGGATGCAGCGGAAGCCGATGAAGTGATGCACGATATCGAAATCCGTATGGTAGAAATTTTCAGAGATTCTTTAGGAAAGCGGGAAGTGATCAATGACGGCGATGTGGAACAAATGATTGCCCAAATTGGCAGGCCTGAACAGATAGAAGAACAGGAAGAAGCGTATTATTCTGAAAAAACAGCAGGAAGCCGGACAGCAGGAGGTGCTTTCACAGGGCAGAGACAACTGTTCCGCGATCCGTCTATTCAGAAAATTGCCGGTGTTTGCGCAGGTTTGGCGCACTACACGGGTATGGATGTATCACTGATGCGTATCCTCTGGCTGGGGATAGGCATATTGGGAATATTTACAGCAGCCATCTCTACCACGCTGATCGTGATTGCATATATCATTCTGTGGGCAGTATTACCGACAGCACAGACAGCATCAGATTTTTTGAAAATGAAGGGAAAGCCGGTCAATTTTGATACGCTGAAAGACGAATCCAATAAAATCATCCAGTTTGCGAATGAATCCAGCCAGCGAGTCGGAGAAATTTACACGGATAACAAGCCTTACATTCAAAATGCTGGAAATGGTATTTGGAATGCCATCCGATATATTCTCGGAGGAATTTTCGCACTGATGTCCGTATTTTCAATTCTCGGCGTATTCGCAATTTTCGGACTTTTCAGTTTTACAGAAACTTCCGCACTGAATGAATTCGACTTTCTGTTCGACGGTGAAATGAGCTGGGTTCTTAAGGCACTGATGACTGTGGGTGCACTAATTCCGGCCGTACTTTTCGGTTTACTTGCCATCAAACTGCTTTCACCAAAAACGCAGATCCGCAACCTCGGTTATGTATTGGGTGCACTTTTTATCGCTGCACTTGGGCTCGGGCTGTACTTCGGGATCAGTGTTGCCAAACAGGACATGCTATACAAAGGACAAAATCAGGATGAGCAGAATATGGCAATCAACACTACCTCAGACAGTATTTATATCGATATTCAGAATGTTAAGATTCCTGCAGCGTTTACCGCATACGACAACGATCTGTTCTCAGACAAAAAATCGGTTTTTCTGGGCGATGAGCCTGTGGTTGAAGTAACAAGGAAAACTGATGCTGTCACTCCTTACCTCACGATTAAAAAATCAGCGGACGGTTATAATGTCCCGATGGATCTGAAAGTTCCTGTGCAGTTTTCAGGAAATACCATACTGTTGCCAAATTTCATTCAGTATCCTTATGCGGACCGGTTCCGGGACTATGAAGTAAACTACGAATTAGTGGTTCCTGCGAAAACGCGCATCTTCAGCAAAAACACCGGTAAAATCCATTTGGAGGGCGATGTGGACGGAGATGGGAACCGGGACAATGACTGGAGCAACACCGGCAATGTTTCTGTTCAGGCAGGCGGAAATTCCATTGTGATCAACCCGGACAATAAGGACAGCATCATCATCAACGGAAAAAAATATCCGAAAGCTGTGGCTGAAAAAACGCTTGACTCCATGAACATCAACAAGGATAACCTGGAAAAAGTAAACATAAGTATACAGAGCGGAGAAAAAGAAATTTCCATTAAAACTAAATAATTGTTATCGTTGGCAGCAGCGAAGAATCAGCCTTAAACTCAACTTCGCTTGCTGCCTTTCTTTGAACCTGAAAATTTTAAAAAAAATTAACACCGAAATTCTGTAAAAGGACAGAAATAATTCGTAACTTCGTTCCACCAAAATTATTACAATCATGGTACAGTTTGTATTGCAGATCGTCATTAAGATTGCAGATTTGATCAGCAGCTTTTTTTAGCAGAAATTATTTTAGTTATATTTGTAGGTATAGCCGGTATTATTCGGTTATACCTTTTTTTATGAAACAGCCATGAAGAAACTGATCGGGAGTCTGATATTAAAAATGCTGGGATGGAAAGTAGTGCTTCACGGCCACCACAGCAACCTGGACCGCTGTGTGCTCGTAGTTGCGCCGCACACACACAACATGGAATACGTCCTCGGTAACCTTTCCTACTGGAAACTCGGAAAGAAACTGAAAATCATCATCAAAGATCAGCACACCAAAGCCTGGTATGGCGCCGCAATCAGAGCGCTGGGAGGTGTCGGCATTGACCGCTCACAAAAAAATGACCTCGTAAACTTCGTTGCAAAAGAATTTGAAAAAGAGGATTTCAGCCTCGTGATCACGCCTGAGGGAACAAGAAGCTGGGTGCCGAAATGGCGCAAAGGATTTTATCATATGGCTGTAGCTGCAAAAGTTCCGATTGTACTTGCTGTGGGAGATTTCAAACGTAAAATCGTCTATCTGGGTTATCAGATCCCGGTTGAAAGAATTGAAACGGCAACTTATGAGGAAATTCTGCAGGAAATTTCAGATTATTTTATCAAACACGATATTCAGCCGAAAATTCCTGCTAACTGGAATCCTGATATTAGTTAACGGTATTATGTAATAATCCAACCGCAGATTTTTCTAATTTTAAATATTCATAAATAAACTAAAAAGTTATGGCAAACGGAAAAAATACCCCGCCAAAAGGCGTGATAATCGCAGTGGTAGCAATCATTCTGATGATCGTTTTCTATTTTGTGATCAGTGCTGTATTCCCTGACCTTTTTAACAGCATGAATACCGGAGAAGCTGTGCCGGTAAGACCGGAATAATTCTTTTTTAAGTATTTTTTAACCATAGTTTAACGCTTCAGATGCTCCTGAAGTGTTCGGGTTTTATTATTTTTGAGAAAATCATTATTTATTATGGCTACGATTAAACTAAAAGGAAACGAAATCAACACCATCGGCACATTAACAGAGAACGGATTTGCTGTGAGAGATTTTGCGCTGGTGAATGATAAACTGGAAGTAAAAACATTGGACAATTACGCCGGACAAAGAAAAATATTCAACATTTTCCCAAGTATTGACACAGGCGTCTGCGCTGCAGCTGCAAGAAAATTCAATGAAAAAGCAGGCGATCTGAAAAACACTGTTGTTATCAATGTTTCGAAAGATTTACCATTTGCACTGGCCAGATTCTGCGCTGCCGAAGGACTCGATCATGTTGAATCGCTATCAGATTTCCGCGGAAATTTCGGTGATGATTACGGTGTAACCATTGTGGATGGTCCGATGAAAGGTCTTCTTTCACGTGCGGTGATCGTTACAGACGAAAACAATCAGGTATTATACTCAGAGCAGGTGCCGGAAATTACGCAGGAACCGGATTACGATGCAGCTTTGAATGCATTGAACTAAGTATAAAATTTTAAAGTACACCTTGCTGAAATTCAAATCAGCAAGGTTTTTTTATTCATTATTGCTGCATTTAAATTCCCAAACAACATGAAAAAGATTCTGCTTCCAACCATTGCCGCAGCGATTCTTTCAGCAAGCTGCACAAAAACTGAAAACACGCAAACTTCTACAAACGACGTTTTAGCGGAAGGTGCTGCAGAAACTAAGCCCGAGGCTGCAGATACATCAAGAGTTCCGAAAGAACCTGTCACCGGACAGCCTGGACCGGAGACGGCTGAACATAATAATGATGTTGATACAGCACCTCCCGGTATTCCGAAAGGTCCGACCGATGGCGTGGTGACTACAGAGGGATTTATTTACAGCGATTATCCGTCTGATAATCTGCCCATGGAAAAGTTGACGCGCACCATCACCAGCGAAGATCAGGTGGTATATGTAAAAGTGCAGAATGCGAAAAAAGGGGAAATCCTGAATGTAAAAGTGGAACATGAAAAAGCAGACGGTAATATTTACATACCGCATGTTTACGGACCCGGCGTTCAGGACGGGCCGTTTGGCCAGTCTGCATCGTACACCGTTCCAAAAGATGGCGATTATACATTTGCATTCAATAAAAACAAACGTGCAGAAGGCAGTCAGCTTGGAAACATCCTGATAACACTCACCAAAAAATAGCGACCGACAGTTCTGAATTCGTTTCTCAGTGTGTTTATTCAACACTTTATGTTCTGAATAATCGAAGGGTAATTTTCCGGAGCTGTGACGAGGTCTGTTACGCTCATTATCCCATATTTTCATTTAAAAAAAACAGCAAATCATGGAAGCTACCGCTCTCGAATTTCTGAAAATACAGTTCCATTTCAACAGCGACGTCATTGCCGGAAATATTGAAGGCATCACAGACGAAGAATCGCGCATTTTCCATCCAAACGGAGCCAATCCCCTCAACTGGATTTTTGATCATTTGATTTTAATCCGTAATTCCATGATCGAAATACTGGGCGGAACGCCGGTTTGGAATGATGCTGAATTTTCCATGTATAATCGCGGTGAAAAACCTGCAAATCACCAGAACAGTTTCACAGATTTTGAGGTTCTGACAACATGTTTCAACGAATCGTCAGCGGAACTGAACCGGATCCTTACCGTTGGGAAAGAAATCAATGCAGAAAATATCAATGATTTGTCGGCATTAATGCTGCACGAAATTTATCATGCAGGTCAACTCGGTTACATACGCCGGATACTTGGGAAAGCAGGCGCCATAGATTAATAATGCGTTAAATAATTCATAATTAGAATATTATTAACAGAATTCTGTACAGAAATCTCTAATTTTAATTCTCTAAAAAAAGGAAAATGGAGAATAAACAAATCGCAAAACTGTTTATAGAAAATCTTTTTATCGATAACGACAAAGCCTACTCCGTTTTGGCAGATGACGTGTGCGTAAGCTGGCCCGGCTTCGGAATGGATGACATTGTGGGCAGGGAAAACCTCCGCAAATTCCTCGACGAGGGCGGTCCCGACAAAATAATCGAACAGAAGGTAAACAACAGCATTGCAGAAGGCGACACGGTCATCGGTGAAGGTTCAATGGTTACAGAACGGAACGGAAAAGTGGAAAAATCTCATTTCGCCGATGTTTATACGATCAAAAACGGCAAAATCACCCATCTGAAATCGTATATGGTGATAGACCAGTCCAATAAAAATACGGAATAATAATAAATGTATAGTTCCTGCTGCTAAAAATGAACTGTTCACATTGATAAAAGGACATAGCTGTTGTTTCTTGGCTCTTGGCTCTTGGCTCTTTTACTCAAATATCACTTACGAAGCACTCACAATATAAAAATAAGATATAAGTTATTCGTACACAAACCTCAAATCTATTATTATGAAACTAAACCCTTATCTCAATTTCGACGGCAACTGCGAAGAAGCATTCAATTTTTACAAAAAAGTTTTTCAGACGGAATTCAATCAGTACGGGATCATGCGCTTCGGTGATATTCCCCCACACGATGGTCAGCCTCCGATTCCGGACGACATGAAAAATCGTATTATGCACGTCGGCATCAATATCGGAGACGAAGTTTTAATGGGCAGCGACGTTTTTCCCGGGATGGGCGGACCGTTTTCCATGGGTTCCAACTACAACATCAGTATTCACCCCGATTCACGCGAGGAAGCCGACCGAATTTACAGTGAACTTTCCGAAGGCGGTAACCCGGAACATCCCCTGCAGGACCAGTTTTGGGGCGATTATTGGGGAAGCCTTATCGACAGATTCGGGGTTCAGTGGATGGTAAACTACAACGCAAACGAGCAGTCGACTTTCTAAAATTCATTATCGGGGCGGCTTGCAGATTTCCGCAGCCGCATTTCCTTTTCAGAAATCTGCAACCGGGCTATTCGCTGCAATCTTTTTGCTTCACAAAAAGGATTTCCGCTGCTATCCCTGCCGCGGAGACACAGGAGTAAAGCGTAAAGAAAAAGAACGAAGAACAAAGAAGAACAAAGAAGAAAGAAAACAGCAGCCACGGAAAGGCAGAACTTTTTTCAAAATCCACTCCATCAATTTCAAACTTCAAATCACAAATTTCAAATCTAATGCAAACCATATTCAATACTGACGAACGGGAAGCTACCATTTTCTTTTCGACCATTTATGAGGCGGATGTCACCACCGTCTGGAACTGTTACACTAATCCCGACCTGCTGTCGCAATGGTGGATGCCCAAGCCCTGGAATTTTGAACTGATCTCGCAGAATTTTGCACCGGAAGGACAGTTACTTTACGCAGCAGTAGGCCCGGATGGAGAAAAGAATTATTCCGGACAAACGTATAACGAAATCAACCAGAACCGCAGCATATCGTTATCAAACTATTTCACCGACGAATCGGGAAATACCAATCATGAATTGCCGGTCGCGGACTGGCTGATCGGATTCACCGGAGTAGAACAGGGAACGAAACTGACGGTTAATATTCATTTTAAAAATGCAGAAGACCTCAACAAAACCCTTGCAATGGGCTTTAAAGAAGGTTTTACGCAAACCGCAGAACAGCTGAGAACTATTCTGACTGAAAGCAATTAATTTTAAACATGACATAATCTATTTCAAAACTCCATTGCAAACATCACGAACTCCAGAAAAAAATCAAAATGATTCGTGAGCAAGTTTCAAATCTCAAATCTCAAATTTCAAATCTCAAATCATCCCTATAGAAAACAGAAAGTACAATGCCGTCGGCTGGTTCGAAATCTATGTGCAGGATATCGAAAAGGCAAAAAAATTCTACAGCGAAGTTTTTAAAGTCGAATTTCAGAACATGAGCGATCCCACCGGTCAAAACATGAAAATGGCAGGCTTCCCGATGCAGGAGGAAGAACTGTACGGTGCGCCGGGTGCTTTAGTGCAGATGGAAGGCGTTCCAAGCGGAGGAAATTCGACAATCGTATATTTTTCTTCTGCCGACTGCGCTGTTGAACAGGGAAGAGTGGAAGCTGCAGGCGGAAAGATCTTCAAGTCCAAAATGCCTATTGGTGAACACGGGTTCATGTCGCTGTGTTCCGATCCGGACGGAAATATGTTCGGGATTCATTCAATGGCTTAACTTACCTGCCAAAATATTTCTGTTGCCGTTCACCTTTTGTGGCGGCAACTTTTTTTGATCTCTCCTGCCCGAAAAATGAAGACTGTGCATTCACTGATCAGTTTTTCACCAAAAATTATTTGTTCTATTTTTGCAAAAAAAAGAAATGTCGCTGGAGATATCGGGTCTTACGAAAAAATTTGGAGAGCAAACCGCGCTGAACAATATTAACCTCAGCATCGGTAAAAACGAAATCATCGGTCTTCTCGGTCCGAACGGTGCCGGAAAATCCACACTGATGAAATCCATTGCGGGCGCTTTGCGGATAGACGAAGGCGCAGTAATGTTTCACGGTTCCGACATTACCGTCAATGAAATAGAAGCGAAGAAAAACATTGGATTTCTGCCCGAAAACAATCCGCTTTACCTCGATATGTACGTGAAGGAATATCTTAAATTCGTAGCAGATATTCACAAAATATCGGCGTCGCGTGTAGAGGAAGTGATTGAGCTGGTGGGCATCACGCCGGAAAAATCGAAGAAAATTTCGCAGTTATCAAAAGGCTACAAGCAGCGTGTCGGCTTGGCTCAGGCCATTTTACACCAGCCGGACCTATTGATTCTCGACGAGCCAACCAACGGTCTCGATCCCAACCAGATCATCGAAATCAGAAATGTAATCAGAGAAATCGGACAAGAGAAAACGGTCATTCTGTCCACGCACATTATGCAGGAAGTGGAAGCGCTGTGTTCGCGAGTAATTCTTATTCATAAAGGAAATATTGTAACTGATTCACCAATCGAAGAATTCAAAGGGAAATTCGACAGTTTGGAGCAGGCGTTCGCATATTATACATCGGAACCTGCCGAGGCTGTGTTAACGGAAGAAAGAGAAGAGTAAAAAATGTAAGACAAAATAAAAAGCCTCAGAAATTTCTGAGGCTTTGTCATTTTTTGAACGGCAGTTATCTCAAATTCTTTTCCTCTAAAAGCAACTTCAGTTCTTTTGCTCTTTTATTACGTGGATCTTTTACAAAAAGTCGGATAAGAAACAACGGAATAAGCATCACAAGAAATGTCGCCTTACTGAAAATGCCTACGGCTAAAATGCCTGCAAGAAAACCAATGAATACTGCGTTGATAACCGAAAAAGAATTCACTTCTTTCTCTTCCTGAAGAAGTTCCTGATCGGATAATTCAGATAAAGGCCTCCTTTTCATCATTAGATATGTATCACTTCTCCGTAAGCCGCAGCTGCCGCTTCCATAATCGCTTCCGAAACCGTTGGATGCGGATGGATGGATTTGATGATTTCGTGTCCTGTAGTTTCAAGTTTTCTCGCAACCACCGCTTCTGCAATCATATCGGTAACACCTTCACCCACCATGTGGCAGCCAAGCCATTCACCGTATTTTGCGTCGAAAATCACTTTTACAAAACCGTCGGTATTACCGTTGGCCGTTGCTTTTCCGGATGCTGAAAGGGGAAATTTGCCAACCTTCAGTTCGTAACCCTGCTCTTTCGCCTGCTTTTCTGTAAGGCCGACAGAAGCAACTTCCGGAGAACAGTACGTACATCCCGGAATGTTACCGTAATCGATTTTTTCAACATGCAGTCCTTTGATCTTTTCAACGCAGGTAATACCTTCAGCAGACGCCACGTGAGCCAAAGCCTGTGTAGGCAGGATATCGCCGATGGCATAATATCCCGGCACAGAAGTTTCGTACCATTCGTTTACGAGGACGCGTCCTTTATCCATCTGAATGCCTACTTCTTCAAACCCCTGACCTTCGATATTTGCAGCAATACCAACAGCGGACAGCAGAATATCAGCTTCGAGCGTAATGTTTCCATCTTTCGTTTTCACCTGTGCTTTCACGCCTTCAGCGGAAGTATCAACGGATTCCACAGAAGATCCGGTCATGATTTCGATTCCTGCTTTCTTCAGCGATTTTTCCAGATGCTTGGATACATCTTCATCCTCTACCGGAACGATATTCGGCATAAATTCAACAATCGTCACCTTGGTTCCCATTGTATTGTAAAAATCGGCAAACTCAACTCCAATGGCGCCGGAACCGACTACGATCATCGATTTTGGCTGTTCAGGAAGCGATAACGCCTGTCTGTAACCGATTACTTTTTTACCATCCTGAGGAAGATTCGGCAGTTCTCTCGAACGCGCTCCCGTTGCAATGATAATATGTTCTGCTGCATATTCGGTCGCTTTTCCTTCCGCATCGGTAACATCAATTTTCTTTCCCGGCTTTACTTTTGCCGTTCCCATGATGACGTCAATTTTATTTTTCTTCATGAGGAACTGAATTCCGCCGCTCATTTTCTGCGCAACTCCCCTGCTCCTCTGGATCACATTCGAAAACTCGAATCCCGGATTTTCCACCTTATTAAGTCCGAAATCTTCTGCATGCTTCAGATAATGGAAAACATGTGCAGATTTCAGCAATGCTTTCGTAGGGATACAACCCCAGTTCAGGCAAATTCCGCCCAGATTTTCTTTTTCAACAATTGCCGTTTTGAAACCAAGCTGCGCTGCCCGGATTGCCGTAACATAACCGCCGGGTCCGCTTCCGATCACGATGATATCGTAGTTCATGAATTTTAAATTTTTGCGAATTTACGGATTTTTAGAAGAATCAATTGAGCATAAACTGCAAGCGTTCTGAGCAGGAGAATCAGCTGCAGGAATTTCTGTTTTTCTTCAAAAATTAATTATTTATTAATATTCGAAGAACGCTGCCGATTTAACATAATTGAATTGTATTTTTGCACTGATGAAATTTACTTTAATCAGCCGAAATAAGAGCATTTCAGCCGAATCCAATGGTGAATTTGTACGATGGATGCGCAAGAGCGATGTTCAGAATTTCAGAAAAAACGCTGATTTCATGGAGGCCTACTCTATCCGCAAATCAACATTCGAAAATATTACCCTTCGCTTCGATCATGAAGATCATTTCGTGGAAGACCTTGTGAACAATCAATTACTGAAGATTGAAGAAGAACGGAAGTGGACATTATTTCCGCGACAGAACCGGTAATTTCTGCCCGGTTGACTCCCTTTTTCAGTTGTAAATAAAAAACCCGGACACAGCCCGGGTTCATATTCTTTTTCAGGTATTTTACGTTCCCTGCATTTCGCGGATTCTTTCCTGCATCAGTTCAGGATTAGTCACCGTTTCCCAGCCAAAGTATGCGACGTAGAAAACCATCATGGCAAGCGTCAGTAAGCCTAATACCAGTCCGATAATCGACAGGATCTTTCCTGCTTTCAGGTTGCCGTAATCAGAATACATGGTCGGATTCTGCCGATACAGTTTTTCATCCTTGTTAGCCAGCATCAGACCGATCGCGCCAAGGATCATTCCCGGAAGTCCGTAACAGAAACAGCCTACCAGAGACAGAATTCCCAAAACCAGAACAGCGGTTGCATTTGGAAGTTTTTGTTGGTTCATAATTTTAATTTTTACAGTTTATTTTAAATGAAGTCGTGTTTGTAAAAGTAGGAAAAAATCATAATCAACACGTTAATAATTCCGATTATGACCAAAGGAACGCCGTAACTCCTCCTGCGGTGCACAAGGGTTATTACAGCCAGCACCAAGAAGATAATGGTGGTATAAACAGCCGGAAAAAGCTGAAATGCATCAGCAAACCGACCTTCCAGAACCAATGCCATTGCACGCTGTGCTCCGCATCCGAAACAGTCGATTCCGAAAATTTTTTTCGTGGGACAGGGCAGCATCCAGTCTTCGAGGTTCATAATTCCTTTTTTTCAAAGTAACAAAGAAATCCCGCAAACTTCCAAATCATAATTTAGCCCGTGAATATTGGTGCGGAAAGGCGCAATCCTGCTCCATTTTAAAGGAACCCTGCACCGCAAAATATGGATTTCGAAGCAGTTCGCGTCCGAGGAAAATCAGATCAGCACTGCCTTCCTGTAAGATTTCATCCGCCTGTTCAATTTCTGTAATGAGCCCGACAGCGCCCGTTGCAATCTCTGCTTCTTCCCGGATGGCTTTCGCAAAAGGGACCTGATAGCCGTCAAACAAAGTAATTTTTGCACCGTGTACGTTTCCGCCGCTTGAAACATCCACAAGATCAACATCATGCATTTTCAGTATTCCGGCCAGCCTGATGCTGCTTTCCAGATCCCAGCCACCATCTGCATAGTCTGTTGCAGAAATCCTTACGAACAATGGATGATTTTCATCCAGCACGCTGTTTACTGCATCAACCACTTCAAGTAAAAGTCGGCATCGGTTATCAAACGAACCGCCGTATTCATCTGTACGCTCATTAGAAATTGGTGACAAAAACTGATGCAGAAGGTAACCGTGCGCAGCATGTATTTCAAGAACATCGAAGCCGGCATTCAGCGCATTTACTGCAACTTTCCTGAAATTTTCAATGACTTCCTGAATTTCCGGTTTGCTGAGCGCATGAGGCAGTATTTCATCCGGCTTGTACGGAATCGCAGACGGTGCAACTGTTTGCCAACCTTCTTCCTGCTGTAGCTGTTTACCGTTCCAGGTACTGGCCTTTCTTCCTGCGTGCGCCAACTGAATTCCCGTTTTGCTCCCGCTTTGCGCATGAATAAATTCATTGATTTTCCTAAACGCATCAACTTGCTGATCATTCCAGATTCCGGTACATTTATGGGTAATTCGCCCTTCAGGTACAACACCGGTCGCTTCCACCATGATAAGTGCCGTTCCGCCCTGGGCCCGGCTGCAATAATGCACGAAATGAAAATCATTCGGAACACCCTGATCAGCTGAATACATACACATGGGCGACATGACGATCCGGTTCTGCAGCGTAAGATTTCGAAATTTGATTGGTTGATACAGCATAGCGTAAATTATTCCGCAAAAGTAATGGTTATTCAAAGAAAGTGTCCGCCAAATCAGTTGCATAATTTCAAAAATAACTTACCTTTAATATCCTTAAATTTTCAAATGGAGAAAGAAATTAAGATAAAATATCAATGTTTTAATTCGGCAGAGGAACTGAGCAATGACGATAGAAAGCTATTCGAAAAAGCACTTTCCGCGAGAGAAAAAGCGTATGCCCCCTATTCAGATTTCCAGGTGGGATGCGTTATTCAGCTGGAAAATGGAGAACTGGTCAGTGCGAATAATCAGGAAAATGCCGCGTATCCGAGTGGCCTGTGCGCAGAGCGGGCAGCGATTTTTTGGACCGCCGCCAATTATCCGGATCAGAAAATATCCAAACTTTTCGTTACCGGCGGACCTCGGAAAGCAAAGTCGAATTTACCGGCTACTCCACCCTGCGGTGCATGCCGCCAAAGTATTCTGGAGTATGAAACCAAACAGGGAACACCTATCGAAATAAGTTTTGCTTCACTTGATGGTGAAGTAATCACGGTCAGCTCTGTTAAGGATCTGCTGCCGTTCAATTTTGACGGTTCGTTTCTGTAAAGACTTCGATGTTTTGGCAGGACTTTTGCTGCGATTTACATAACCGGAACATTTTCCGAAAGGAAGAAAATCCGGTTCTCAATAGTTTATTTTAAAGTGGAATTCGCCTGACATTTTTTGTTTGGCGAATTTTACTTTTTGTCCGGCTTTCTCCTGCCCGATTTATTCGGTACCGGTGAAATATTCGCTTCAATCCAATCTTCCAGATCGATAATAAACTGGTTTCTTCGTAAGACCATTTTACAGATTCTCCATACGCCTAAAAAGATAACGGCGAGAATCAGACAGATCAGCCCAAACATCATTGCGACAGATGCCCGCCGATCATCACGCACAGTAACGCCGATTCCTGAAGTGATACTGTTAAGAAAAATCTGATAACCAAGCCAGCTTTCCAGCATCAGACCGAGTCCTAAAATCAGGCAGGTGCCACCGAGTATTCCTGCCAGAATCATCAGCGCAACAACACCGAAAGTATTCCCGGATACAGAAGGGGTACACAGCAGAATATTTTCCAGTTCTTTAATTTTCATTGAACGCAAATTAAACAGAATTTCAGTAAAAACGATGGAATCAACCCTACTTTTTCCTTTGATAGGAGCGGCCTTCTGTCAGCAGTTCAGCAGGTGAAGCAGCTGTTTGAAATTTAGTCTCGATATAATCGCGGCTACCGTCAATACGTGGCAGATAAACACCGAAATGCAAATGCGGTCCGGTTGCAAAACCGGTACTTCCGCTATAACCGATCAGTTGTCCTACCTTTACCGAATCTCCTTTTTTTACCGCTGAACCGTTCAGTTTCAGGTGCGAGTAATCGGCAAAAGTTCCGTCTTCATGCATAATGACGATTTTGTTATTATATTTCGCACAGTTCAGTTGTGCACAGCTTCTGTTGTGATGCTCCACCATTTCAACTACAACGCCGCCTCGTGCTGCATAAACTTCTTCACCTTCCTTCAAATCAAAATCAAGTGCCTTTACATTCTGATGGGAAAATTTGCCATGATATCCCTGAAAGATTTTTTGCGTTTTTCCGGCAGCGAACGGCAACTGATAAACATGATCCTGATCATATTCGTGCTGCAAAGTATTGCCGATGTTAATCCCCATCGAATATCTGAATGCAATTGAAGATTTAGGTTTTACAGGTGTGAGCGTACTGACGAGTACTTTTTTCGCTTGCGGCGGAATAATCACGGTGGACCCGTCTTTCAGCGAAGTTGTCATATTCTCGAGTGTAAATTTGAATTCTGCAGACATAGGCGCGAATTCACTGTTATCCGCATACACAAACGCCTGACCATCTTTCATTTCGTGATAAAAGCGGATATCCCAGTCTGTCGATTCCTGCGCATGAAATACAGTAAAAACCGCGAGCAGCAATATTTGTAATAATTTATACATTGTGCGCTCACAGATGCGAAAACCCTGCCGAAACAAATCTTTTATTTAGCTCTGCGCTCAAGCGCATCCCAAACAGCTTTGGAGATGTCCGAAATCATACCGCAGTTCGTTTCATAAGATTCTGTGGAGTCGCTTACAAACACGGCGATCGCATACCGTTTTCCATTGGGAAGAGTGACAATTCCGCTGTCGTTTTCCGCTATGGTCAGTCCCTTTTCATCCTTGCCGGAAGATCCCGTCTTATGTGCCACAGCACCTTTCGGCACCTTTTCCTTTAGTTTGTTGCCACCGGTTGTAGTGCTTTGCAGTATTCTGTACAGATAATCAGTTGATTTCCTGGAGATGATTTTACCCTTATAAAACCTTTTGTACAGATTGCTGAGCGATTTCGTGGTCGTGTAATTAGGATAGAGATACTCCGGACCGAGATGCATCTGTTCCTCACTATATTTTATCTGAAAATCCTTCACCTTCTTCGCATTCATAAATTGCTGCACGGTTTGCGTTCCGCCGATGATTCTGAGCAGAAAATCCGTGGTATTGTTATCACTCAGGGAAACGGAATAGTAAATGAGTTCGTCCAGTGTGAGTTCAATATTTCCGTTTGGATATTTATCGCGTAACGGACTGTACGTATTTGGAAGCAAATATGATTTGCCAATCAGAAATTTTTGCGTAAGCGACAGTTTTCCCTGATCAACCAAATTCAAAGTAGCCAGTGCAATATGAAACTTGAAGACACTGAGCATCGGCAATTTTTTCGTCGCGTTTTCATTGTTAAATTGAAAAGGAAAATCAATTCCCTGTACGGAAACAGCCACTGTTGCTTTTCGATTCTTCGTAATTTCTGCAATGGTATTTTTTAAAGCAGAAGATTGGCCAAAGCAAAACGCAGCGACCAGAACAAAACAAAATGAGAAGAACGTTCTCTGCATTATGGACAGTTTTTTTCGTATTCACCTACAAACCCGCCATAAAAATTGAGATACAGCTGCATCATGTTGCTGCCGAGTAATTCCTGAGTCTGCCGAGCGGAAAGTTTTTTCTCTTTGCCAACTATAAATGCTTCCTTATAATATGCCTTGCCGGTTTTCTTCATCTCCTCGCGGAAAGCTTTGTTTTTGGACTGCACTTCAACTCCATCCAGATACTTATTAAAATTTTCACAATTGTTGCCTGCAGCTTTCAGAGCGGCAAACATTTTATCGTCAATAGAACCAATATTGAACAGATTAATACGGTCATAATCCAAAGGCGCTACCGCATAATCAGAATTTCTGTTTTTCAGATAGATCTTGGTGTACAGGTACTGGCACCCGGTGCCACCTTCATAACAACTGACGACGTTGCTTCCATAAATTTTTATTTTTCCGTCATACAGCAACGGCGCGAAATCATCGTAAGCTTTATCTACAAGCTCACCGTTAACATTCATGGTTTTCAGTTTCAGTCTTTCCATTCCGAGACTTTCGTCATCATCCTTTTCCAGAAACTTAATGCCTTTTATTTCTTTTGCAGCGATCTTTTCTTTCTTAGAGTCTGCGGACATTTTAAATTCAAATTCATCATAAAGGGCCTCAATCATATAGCTTTTGTCTTCACCTTTATTATCCTTAGGCGCCATCAGTAATGCTTTGAATGTACTGCCGTCATTTCTCGTAAATTCAACAGGTACTTCCTGCTTTTTTTTGATTTTGGGGGCTGCAAATTTTGAAATCTGCGCGAAGGAACACGAGAAGACAGCAGTGAGAACTATTAGGAAAATTCTTTTCATCTATTTTTTTTAACTGATTAATTTCATTATTTCGAGTGCAATTTTGAGCGCTTCCGTGCCA
>JAEWOM010000293.1 GCA_023399675.1 Bacteroidota bacterium | reverse complement strand
GTTTTAGGTTTTGGCGCTCCGAGAATTGATCCCGCAGGCAGCAGTTTATTTAGCAGGCTCCCGATTTTCCCGCAGAATTCCGGTTTTACATCGCCGGAAATTTCAGAGCTCATCGCGAACAGGTTTTTCTGTCTTGTTTTAATTAAATCAATGCGCTGAAATTCATCAACACGAACGTCATCCGCAACCATGCTCAGGTCGTTTCGCAGCAGATCGACCACCGTGTAATGCTCTGCTTTTTCTTTCACGCTGTTCTTCAGTTCCTGTACGGCATTTTCTACAGCAGCATCAATAGTTCCTTTCATGGGATGGGTGTAAACTCTGCCATCTTTTACCTCCACAAAAGTCTCCGGTGAAAAGCACACGAACTGATCACGGTACAGTACTTTGTATTTTGCTTCAGAAATATAGAAAATTTCTTCCAGACTCAGGTTGGTCTCTATTCTCGTTTTTCTGGTATAATTCGTCAGATATGAGTTGCCGAGCCTGAGGTTTTTCTGAACGTTTTCGAATCCTTCAGCATACGATTCCGGTTCTTCGGGAAAAGCCTTTAACCGGACTTCTTCTTGCGTGCTCAGCTGATTCTTTGTTTTGCAGAAATTACGGAACTGCACCTGAATACCGTTTTCAAGAATTTCATGTTCTTCAAAAACTTCCACCTGCTGCGCCTTGAAGTCGATGATAAACAGGAACGGCGTACCATTGGCAGAAAGCCTGTCCATTTTGGCGAAATTGTGGTGTTGTGATGCTTGCACGGTGCTAAATTAATCGTTTACAGCCATATTCGCCATCATCCGGCAGCATTCTTTCAGCTAAATTTAAATACTTTTGCGCAAAGTTTATTAATGGATTTGCAATCACCATCCCCACAGGGATTGGATATACTGCTTAAAAAAGCATTCGGATACTGGAGCAGGACCCTGTTTTATCAGCTGGTTTTCAGCCTGGTTTACTTTTCTGTGTTTTTCATCGTTTGGTTTGCCGTTGCGCAGCGCTACGGTCTTCTCGACGACTTTATCTCTGTATTCGGAAATCGTGACGCAAACATTACTGAAATGCAGACTGCTTTTCAGGCAATCGTAAAAAAACCGGAATATTATAACCTGTCGTTGGCTACGGTCTTCGTGATGTCATTTCTGTTTCCGCTCAATATGGGATTTTTTCAGATTTACAGAAAAATGGATCTCAATGAAAAATTCGGAATTGAAGATCTGTTTGTGGGATATAACGGATTGAATTTCTTCAAATTTTCGAGTTATTTTCTGTTCTGGATTTTTGTGTATCAGTACACGATGATTACAATTGTACTCGGGGTTGCTTGGGTATTTGTCACCATGTTCGTAGCGCCGCTGATGTTTTTTATGAACCAGCGGATTTTCGAAGCCATAAATCTCAATTTCAAAGCCATCAAACTGTATCCGCTTGAAATTGTAATTTGTGTGATTGTTGCTGTACTTTTCCGGTATTCAGGGATGCTGATTTTCCTGTTTGGAATTCTGTTTACGTTTCCGTTCTGGAATGCGATAATTTATACGCTGTACAGTAAAATTTTTGCTGAAAAGGAATCGGAAAACCAACTGCAGTAAGTTAGAAATCAATACGGTAAGTTCCTGTTGAACTGGTATTGGCGCGTTCTGCTTTTACATAACGTTTTACCCAGGCAACAGTTGTAGAAACCGCGCACGGATCAGCGATTCCACCCGCTCTGGATGCAGTTGTTACGTTACCTGATTTATCCACCACATAAGAAATATGGATGGTTCCGCTGGCCGAACAACTGTGTGAAGGCTGTGAACCTCCGCGTCCCATTGTACCGGGTATAAACCCGATCAGTTTTCGGTCCACACCGATTTTGCTGTCGCCGTTACCATCGCCGCCGATTGGATCTCCGGCATTACCTGTGGTCCCGTTAATTCCCTGCGTTCCGGCTTTGGTGCCGCGTCCGCGGATTAAATTTCCGACTGCCGCCGTTCCCTGTCCGTCACCGCTCGCCTTCTGTGTGCTGTTGGTGGATTTAACAGAGGAATTCGTTCTGGATTTAGCTGTGTTTTTCGCGGTTGTTTTAGGTGTAGCTGCTTTTTTTTCAGTTTTGGGTGCAGAAACTTTTGTATTGCTTCCCGTGATAATTCTTTCGGGTACCTGCGGCGTTTGCGGCTGAGGTTCCGAAACAGGATCAGGATTTTCTACAGTCGTACTGGAAGCGAGGCTGCCGTCCGTATTGGCGGGCTCTTCCGTATTGCTGCCATTGCGGTTATCACCGAAATTGATAAGCATGGTGGTAACCTGTTCTTCCACCGGAATGATCCGCGTAAACTTATATAAATAAAGAGCAAGCAAAACCAGTAGCCCGATAACACCTGTAATAACAGCGCTTCTTCTGCGGTCTTTTTTCTCGTTTTCTTTATGTATATACGTGTATTCCATACCGTTTTTATTCTTCTTCTACGGTTGCAATCGCCAGATTATATTTATGGGTTTCAGCAATACCCATTACAAATACCACATCTTTGTGCATGGTGTTCTGATCTGCTCTTATTGTAAAAGATGGATTCTGCTCACCCTGCAGTTCATTTACCAGATAGCTTTCGAGTTGCTCCCGCTGTATTTCTTCATCATTAACAAAATACCTGCCGTCTTTATCTATCGTTACGGTTGTCGGGTCCTGAAGGTTAGGATCTCCCGACACAGCCTGAGGCAGTTTCACTTCGATGGCGCTTTGGCTAATCGCGGAACTGGTAATCATGAAAAAGATGAGCAGAAGGAAAATAATATCTGTCATCGAAGCCATGCTGAATTCGGCACTTACTCTGTTACGTCGTTTCAGTTCCATAATTATAATTTATACCGGCACTTAAATCGGTTTATTCAGGGTGTCCAAAAATTCATTTACATGCGTCTGAATTTTCAAAACAAGTCGGTCTACATTGGTAACCAGAATATTATAGAAAAAATAAGCGGGGATACCTACAAAAAGTCCGGCAGCGGTAGTGGCCATGGCCGTATAAATTCCCGATGCGAGCAACTTCGGTGACACTGCTCCGGTTACATTTGAAATCTCAAAAAATGCCATGATCATCCCGATTACCGTTCCGAGAAATCCTAACATAGGCGCTGCTCCGGAAGCAGAAGCGAGAATATTCAGGTTTTTCTCAAGCTTGGATACTTCGAGCTGTCCCTGATTCTGCATCGCGTTTGAAATATCAGAAATCGGGCGTCCGACTCTGGCCAGTCCTTTTTCAATCATTCTGGCTTCAGGAGAATCGATGGTTCTGCAATAATCCATGGCAGTCTGAATTTTACCCTGATGTACAAAATCCTTGATATTCTCCAGAAAATTGGGTGTTTCCTTTGCAGATCTCTTGATAAAAAAGTAACGCTCCAGGAAAATGTACAGCGCCAACAGACCCAGTAAAAAAATCAAAACCATGATTACATTACCGATTAATCCGCCACTTGTAAGTATTTCCCAAAGAGAAAAGACCTGTTCCTCCTGCTCTGTCTGTAAGGTAACGGCAGTTTGCCGTACCGTTTGTATGCTGTCCTGCATGTAATTTTGATTTATTCATTAACGCAAAAAGCCCATCAATATTATGGTTTTGCGATTTTTAGATTTATTTGGAATTAATCTTCGTCCACTTCTATGTCGTCCTGCTTAAAGTGACATTTCAGTTTAAAGGGAATCTGCTCATCGGAACCGGTGTAGAAGTCATCAATTTCACCCTTCCAAAGCACTTCAAGTTCACCTTCGCTGTTTCTGCTGAAAGTGAGTTCGTTGCCGTAAAGATAAGCGTCTTCATCATCGAAAAGATCTGCTTCGGTATAGGTTTCGTCGTCACGTTCTTCAATTTGTATGGTTTTGCCTTCAAGATCTTTGTCTTCCAGCGGAAAATCATCAATTTTAAAAGACAGTTGAGGAAATCTGTACTGAAGAGAATCATCGTCTACATGATCCAGTGTGTCACAAGTAATAATTTCAAGTTCCAGAAGATGTTGCTGATTGCTGTATACCGCTTTGCAATAGCTGCTTTTTATGTGGTACTTTAAGGTTTCTTCCGGATGGTAAATTTTTAAAATCCCTTTCATTATTCTTAGAGAAATTGCTGCAGATCCGTGTTTTCTGCTTATTATTTTAACAAAGATAAAAAAACCCTACTGACTTCAAAAAAAAGCATAAATTATTAAATCAAAATCAGGAATTTAAGCTGAATGAAGCGTCGGAATATTTGATTAAATTAGCATCTCAAAAGTCGAGAATGCGTTTAAAAATATTTGTTTTACCCTGTTTTTTCCTGTTGGTGTTTTTGGCATCCTGCAAGAAGTCTGATCTTCCGCTGCCCAAAGAAACACCGACCAGTATCGATTCTATTGCGGCAGATTATTATGAACAGTATCTGAAATTATATCCGCTGGAAGCTACCGCACAGGGAGACCCGAGATATAACGATCAGTTGCCGATCAATATCAGTGAAGAATTTATTGAAGGGGAGCTTTCTTTTTACCAGTCGGTTCTGGAACAGATGAAACAGATATCCTATGACGATCTGGAAGCAGATAAGAAAGTGGTTTATGATGTACTGCAATTTACCCTCAATGATAAAATTGAGCGCTATACTTTTCATCCGGAATATATTCCGTTTACGCAGTTTGCAGGCCTTCCGCTGGAATTTCCCCTGTTAGGAAGCGGAATGGGCAGCCAGCCGTTTAAATCCGAAAAAGATTACGACGACTGGATGCAGCGCATGAATAAATTTCCGGAATGGATGGATGCGGCAATCCGCAATTTTCGTGCGGGTGTGGATAACAATGCCGTACTGCCACAAAGTCTTGTGGTCAAAATGGTACAGCAGATGAACAATGCCGAAATCACCTCTCCGGAACCGGAAACGAATATATTTTTTGGTCCTGTGAATAATTTTCCGGACGATTTCAGCGAAGACAGAAAGGCACATTACAAAGGAATGTACACCCGCGCAATCCATTCGCAGATTATTCCGGCATATAAAAAAATGGCAGATTTTCTTCAGAATGAATATCTGCCAAAAGCCAGAAAAACAGACGGAATCAATGCGTTGCCTGCCGGCAAAAGAATGTATGCTTACTATGCAAAAAGTTGGACTACTACAGAACTTACGCCCGAGCAGATCAGGCAGATCGGTGAACGGGAAGTCGCGATGCTCCGCAATGAAATGGAAAAAGTGAAGGCTCAGGTCGGCTTTGAAGGTTCGCTGGAAGAATTCCTGAACAGCGTAAAATCTGATGAGAAAGCGATGCCGTACGATTCTGCAG
>JAEWOM010000287.1 GCA_023399675.1 Bacteroidota bacterium | reverse complement strand
TCTCCAGATTGTGTGTGTATTCCTGCTCCAGATATTCTTTATTCATATCCAGCATCTGGTAGAACTGATTCAGATGGAAGAAATAGTCATTATTAAGCAGTTTGAAATCAGCTTTGGCTATTTGTCCGGCATTGCTCCACGCTTGCTTTATTTCGCGTATTTCTTTGAAAAGATTGGTGCCCGGCTCAGCTGCTGAATTCAGTTTTTTCAACCGTTCAACAATCTGATGTCTTTCCTCCAGATTCTTTTTCTGGTCTTCCTCAACCTGGCGGTGATGCTGATCCTGTTTATCTTTGAAAATATTAATGAGGCCGGAAAGTCTGGCAGCAGCGGGATGTGTAAAAGTGAATTCTGCCGTATTTCCTGATGAAATATGATCGTTTTTCTTTTCTTCAGTTTCATCATGAATGTGGCGGGTTGCCTCATCACGCAGCAGTTGGAATTCCCTGTTTTGGGCACCTGCGTTTTCACTGTTGATGAGTTTTTCCATCCGGTCCAGGAGCTGCACAAGTGACAGGGCTGCGATTTCATCATGAAGCGCACCATGCTCATGTTGGTCATCCTCTTTTTCTTCGGAATTTCCGTCATCATCCTGATTTTCCTGTTCAGAAATCTGTTCTGCTGCTGAATCAGTTTGGTTTGCGGTTTCCGGCTGCTCTTCAGAACTGTCCACCGTAGTTTGCTCCTGATTTTCTGCCTGAACTTCGTCGCCTGCCGGAAATTCAACTTCAGAAAGTACTTTTTCCTGCGGAATCTTCACGGAAGGTTCGGTGTGCATATCTGCTTGGTTTTCAGGATCTGGCTGTTCTTCAGCCTCTGATGTTATAGCATCAATTTGATTGTCAGCCTGAGGCTGCGTGTCTTCCTGAATTTCCGGATTTTCTGATTTTAATTCTTCGTTTTCGGAGTTTTGATTTTCCGTGATCATATCAGTCTTATTTTTCAAAATATTTTGCGCGGCAACTCCCGAATCGGGCAATTGCCAATTTGTGCAATAAATATAAGGTTTTTTTCAAAACGGTGAATTCCAAATTTCCCAGGCTTTATCTGCCTGTTTTTCGAGCATCATCCTGCCGTTTACCGTTACTGCATTCCGGTGTGCTGCTTCGCGCAGAAATGCGGTTTCTTCAGGATTGTAAATCAAATCGATCACAAGATGCTGTGCTGATAACGCATCAAAAGGAAATTTCAGCATCTTTTCGGTATCGGGAAAAGTTCCGACCGGCGTACACTGGACGATTATTTTTGAAGTTGCAACCAATTCCTCTGACAGCGTATCAAAATTAAGTGCTTCACTTCGTGACACAATTTGAAAAGGTATGCTGTGTTGCTGCAGAACATAAGCTACAGCTTTCGCTGCACCGCCATTTCCCATAATCAATGCTGAATCATGATGACTTTTACGGTACTTCTGCAAAGTTTCATCAAAGCCGAAAACATCTGTATTATAACCCAACCGCCTGTTTCCGGAAATTTTAACGGTGTTTACAGCGCCTATTTCAGCCGCTTCCGGACTCAGCTCATCGAGAAACGGGAGGATCTGCTGTTTGTACGGAATGGTTACATTAACGCCGGCCAGATTTTCGATGCTGCAAATTTTTTCGAATTCTTCAACTGAAGACATGTCGAAAAGTTCATAGGTATAGGGCAAATTCAATTGCCTGAACTTTTCCGTAAAATACTTTTGCGAAAAACTGTAGGAAATATTTTTGCCCAGGAGTCCAAACTTTTTGATCATACTGATTTGATCTTCAGTCAAAAATAAAAAAAAGACCGAACAAAAAGGTCCGGTCGTGATTAATTAATTTTTCGGGTGTTATTTCACGATAATTTTCTGATTCAATTTATCGGTACGGAAAATATATACGCCCGGCGCTAAATCGCCCAGCTGTACTTTTTTCTCTTTCACAAACGGGTTCTTCACTGTTTTCACGAGTCTTCCTTCAAGCGTGTAAATTTCAAGAAATCTGATTTTTAAAGCTTCGGGATCAGCTATGAAAAGTTCACCTTTCGATACCGGATTCGGATAGAAAAAACTGTTGCCGGAAACCGGGTTTTCGGCAGTTGACAATGTGTAGCAGTCCCATGAAATGTCATCAAATGCCACTCTGTTTGAGGAAGTACTGTTATCTGTAAAACTGATGACTGCATTTCCGCTCACGTTAATATTGGAAATGGTTGTCGTTTGCTGTGCAGCGCTGTAAGGAACCGTTCCGACAACAGTACCGTTAACTCGTACGTTAAACGTTCCGGACGAACCTGAGAACTTCAGCATCGTGGTTACCGTAATGCTATGTACGCCACCAGAAAGCGTTGACGATGTTAATGAACCATTTCGCACCAAAACAGCACGGCCATTGATTGTCTGATCAGTTCTGGAATCTGTTGCTGTCCACGTAATATTGGTCGTTGGGTTGGTCCATGTATTTGTTCCGTACGTATTGCCGGACACAGGCATATTTTCAAAATCCTCAGATGCACAGGTACCGGTAACCGGTCCTGCCAGCGTTGTTTCGGTCGCCGTATTACTTGCCGCAGAAACATTTCCTGATGCATCTTTCGCGATTACATAAAACGAATAAAGTGTACTGGAATTTAATCCGGATACAACCGTATTCGTACCGGTAACCGTACTGTGGTACGCACCGTTTACATAAATGTCATACGCTACCACACCCACATTGTCTGTGGAAGCTGTCCAGTTTAGTGTAATGGAATTAATTGTCGGCGAAGAAGCGGTCACATTTGTCGGAGCAGTTGGCGGTGTAGTATCCGGTGTGCCCCACACATCATGCACCCATTGCGGAACATCGATGTACGGATTTCTGTTTCCCTGAAAGGTCTGGGAAGCATTGTTTCTTGCAATTTCTTCCGCGGAAACAGGGTCTGCAACATGCCAAACAAGCAGTTGCTGCAGTTGCCAGTTCTGCAAGCCAGGATATGCCGTATTTCCGAGAATATTTCCGGAAGAGAACGACGAAAGCTGGTTTTCGTAACGGGTGACAAAATAGAAAATCATTCTGGCCACATCACCTTTGAAGGCATCAATCGGTTCGAAAACTGTTCCGCCGTAACCAGGAGAAACAGAAGTGCCTACTTTGGAGCCATTCATTGAAATAAAACTCGCTGTGCCGACTTCTCCGAATGGGTACGTACTGCGCATATTATTTACATAACCGTCAGTAGGACGGATATGGTGTACATCTGAAACCATAGGAGCTGCATCGCCGAAAAAACTTTGCGGGATAATGTGCTCCCGGTTATAACAATCGTTTTCAATGTTATAATTGCCGCATTGGTCTGTACTGTAGATGTATGTGTACGGATCAGCACCAGTTGGATTTTCGGAATAAATGTCGAGGATCGTATTGTCGTTTTCATAGAACTGGTCGCGGTCTGTTGTAGCATAAGCGCTCCAAAGTGCACCATATCCCTGATCCAAATGGCCGTTCGTAATGATGGTACGAAGCTGAGATTTCAGAGCGGCACCCGTTAAACCTGCTGTTCCGTTATAGTATCCAGGCGGCTGGGCGATAAGAAAATTACTGAAAATCAGCACCAAAAGAAGTAATATTCTGTTCTTCATCGTTTAGAATTTGAACGGCAAAATTACGTAAAAAAAGATCAGCAGGAAGTTATCCGGTCGTGATGTTTTTCCTGTTAATTTTCGAGAAAACCCAGGAAACGAGAAATCCGAAAGCCGCAGCTGTACCGGCAACAATCAGATAATTATACCATTGAATGCGAACCGGGAACGGCATCGATTTATTCGCCATAAAAATTCCGGTTGAAAGTTGAAGATAGCAAATTGCGGTACCGATAATCAATCCCGTAACAATCCCGGCCAACACAATCAGAATACCGGTGTAAAAGTAGGTTTTTCTAAGCGATCCAAGTGATAAACCCAAAGAAATCAGCGACTTTGCCTGCTCTTTTTTATCGAGTTGCAGAATAATAATCGCTCCCGCCAGATTAAAAGTGGTAATAAAGATAACGAGTGCAAAAATCAGGTAGATGAACAGTTTTTCGATGTTGATCATCTTCCAGAATGCTGCATTTTCCTCGTTTTTTGTGGTAATTTGGTACTTATTTTGGGTTTTCTTCAGCAATTCCTGTTTGATGAGGTCCGCCTGCTCGGGATTCTTCAGTTTGATCACGATCTCATAAGCAGATTTTTTCGGAAGTTCAAGCAGTTGCTGCGCAAGTTCAATAGGGGAGATAATGTAATTGTTCAGCTGATCATTTCCTGGAAAAACGCCCGAAACGAAAATTTCCTTCTGATTAAATATGTCTTCTTTCTGGCTGATCAGTCCGGTTCCTGCTTTCGGCATGAAGATTTCGCTGTATCCTGATCCGCTTCCAACCTGTATGGAAAGCCTGTTCAGCAGTTCATTCTCCATGATCACTTCGTTCAGATATTCGAAACCGGGATAGCTTCCGTAGAAAATATTCTTATGAACCGGATTCACGGAAGTGTACGCAGAATCCACGCCGCGAAGAATTGCAACGTCACCTTTTCCCTGATACTCAATGTACACTTTCTCCTCAATCACCGTTGAAAAATGTTCGATTTC
>JAEWOM010000214.1 GCA_023399675.1 Bacteroidota bacterium | reverse complement strand
GTTCAGTATCGTGATGACGCTGGTATAATTATTATGACGGTCCACTAAAGCAATGTTTCCCACCAGTTTGGCATTAAGCCTCTTAAGGTGCACCTTCAGCTTTTCCTGTGAAAGCATCCACATATTTCTGCTTCCCGAAATGGTAATCATCGGTTTGTTCGCCAGAATCTGTTCTGCAAATTCACTTTTCAGAAATGAAATAACCGGTATAGACGGCGTGAGATACCAAACCTGATAACCAAACAGGACCAAGTCGAAATTTCCGTTCAGAATTTCATCAGAAGGCCGCTCAATTTCTCTCGGGATCTGCAGGTAACTCTCCGGAAAAGTGTCATAAAAAACTTCCGTAGGCCAGGGAAAAGGAAAATCTTCCTTCAGCTTAATTTCATAGTAGGTAACTGCAAAATCTTCATCATAGCGCTCCAGTTCACGCGCTACATTGTGCATGATTTCTTCGAGCTGACCCGTCTGCGAGTAATATGTTACCAGAACTTTTTTAGGCATTTTTCAATTAATGCAAATTACTGCAAAAATAATTAAAATTATTCTTTAATGCTGTAAATAATGAATCCCGCGTCTTCGTGCGTTAGCTCGTAGCTTTCCGCAGGGCTTTTATCCGGACGGACAAGCAGGAAAATGATTTTACGCGGAAGCAGGTTTAATTCCGCAAGAGAGAATGCGGCATCGCTGACAAGGAGAACGTCAATCTCATTCGAAATTTCATCAATTTGATTGATATATTTGATTTTTCTGCGTTTCACGAGATAATTCTGCGAGGCAACGTTGCGTTTTTCCTGATCTGAAATGTGAGAGAATATTTTTCTACCCGGTTGCTGCAGGGCAAGAAGAACATCTTTTTGTCCGAAGTCGTCTGCTGCATGCATGATGACGGCATCATCGGCAATAAACTGGTTGAGACGGTGGAAGATTTTATTATGCTTTTCAAAATCCTTTTTCACAGAATCTACAATTTCGTTCTCGCGGTATAGAAAACTGAGGTAGAGTTTTTTTCTGAAATAATTCTCGTCTTCAAGTTCATTCCGAAGATTGTTAAACTGATTGCAGTACAGTCTGTTTACTTTTTTAGTCGTTTCCCGTAAATCTTTGCCGGAAATTACCTCACTGTACGGTATGCGATTACCGACTTTTACAGTAATGGAACCGTCGTAAATGATAAAATCATCTTTTGGGAGCACCTCAGAATTTCCGTGAATAAAGAGTGGTAAAATATCCAGTTTCAGTTCTTCAGCAAGATAAAAGGCACCTTTATGGAAGCGTCTGACGCGGTTGTCCATGGAACGCTCGGCTTCCGGAAAAACCACGAGCGAAAACCCCTCATTTACTTTTTCTCTAAGCTGCTCTAAACCGCTTTCAATTCCTTTAGAAACCTGGAAAAATCCAAGAGCACGAACGAAAGGCCCGAAAACAGGCGAATGATAAACCCAGTCGTTCACAAGGAAAACCGTTTTATGGGTAGCTAAAGCGATCGCCAGCGTGTCGAGAAATGAAGTATGGTTGGCAATGATGACCGCAGGTTTTTCAAAATTTTCCCCATGGCTGTTAATTACTCTTTTCTTTACAAACGGGTTGCTGTACAGAACCGAGCGCAGA
Source organism: Bacteroidota bacterium (assembly GCA_023399675.1). Classification (GTDB taxonomy): domain Bacteria; phylum Bacteroidota; class Bacteroidia; order Flavobacteriales; family Weeksellaceae; genus JAEWOS01. Next base: position 2,195 of record JAEWOM010000214.1, on the reverse strand, counting down.
AATGCAGCCATCATTTTCTTGATTCTGTTTAGGGTGGGCGTGTCTGCATTCGGAATCAGAAACTTCCCGATAAAAGAGAAAAACATACCGCCCAAACCATAATAGATAAAAGATATTGCAGAATGAAGCGCAAGCCTGAACGTGATCGGTGATCTTCCTTTTTCCTGTCTTTTCCTGATGAAATTGAACATGAGCGGATACATCGCAAAGGAAATAAAAGTAACTGCACAGAGCCCGATTAGCGCAACGGCTGCCACCGAGTGTAATGCAGGATGCTTTGCAAAAATCAAAGCCCCGATCGCCAGAACGGTTGTGAGCAAAGCAAGAATAATGGATACGCGGTAAAGAGGCAACTGCGCTTTTCCGGTAGTAATTTCCTTCAGCATTGCCTGGGTAAGAAAAATATTAAAATCAACGCCGGCACCGAATATTATGGTACATACAATCGTACTGAAAATATTGAGTTCGAGATTCAGAAAATAGAGAATTCCGGCTGTTACCACTCCAGACAGCAGTATCGGGATGACCGCCATGAAGGTGAGGTCAAAATTTCTGAAAAAGAGCAGAAAGACAAGAATTACAGCGACGATGGAGTAGTTGATGAGGTTCGTGAAATCGTCCTTCAGCAGTCCGAGGAAATTTTCGTTCAGCTGCTGTCTGTCGATGGCAAGAATATTTCCGAGCTGTTCAGCCGATTTAATAAAACTGTCGCGGTTTTTCTCATCAATTTTCACCAAAGTGCTCACGGTAAAAAGACCCTGCGACGCGTTCATGAACTGATTGAGCTGCAGTGCGTCGAGTTTACCGTATTCTTCCACAGTAATCGGGCGGTAATTTTTCTGCAGCTGAGCTGTGAAATCTTCATAAGCAGCAGAAGTGAAGCCTAATTTCTCTCCTTCCCGCTGTATATGGGAAAGCGTTTGTGCTTTTCGTTCTTCTGTCCAGAAATTCTGCCAGTTTTTTATCCGCTGTTGCTGTTCAGACGCAGACAGAACAACAGATCCGATGGAACTGAAACTGTTAATATTATTTCTGATTTTTTCCTGTTCAAGAAATTGGCTGAGTTCCGTGCTTTTCCGGAGTGCTGCTTCCTGAGAACTGCCATAAGAAACGACATAAACAGATTTCGAAGAAATATCCGACAGCTGATTGATCCGTTGTTCGTTCGCCGCCATTTCTTCAGGAAAGTAATTCAAGTCATTGATGTTCTGATTGAACTGTACATGTCTCCAACCAAAGAATGACGCCACGATAACTACTGCACATGCAACGACGATCCATTTGTTTTTTTCATAGGGATAAGCGCCAAGTCGGTCGATAAAAGTGGTGTTCGATGCCGGAATATTTTTTTCCGGATTGTACAGCTGCGGGATAATAACCAGCGTGAAAACGGCAGAAAGCATAACCGTAACCGAAGCGAAAATTCCCAAATCCTGAAGTACTTCCGATTTCACGAAAAGCAGACACAGAAACGAAATTGCAGTTGTAGAGGCGCTCATCAGGACAGGTTTGGTGATTTCCCGAAACACTTCCTGAGCAGACTGTTTGTGTTTGGAGTGCGTAAGCATGTGTATCGCATAATCTATTGTGATGCCTACCAAAATCGCGCTGACACTCAAAGAAATGGCTGAAATGCTGTCTTTCAGGAAGTAAATAAAGAGCAGCCCTCCTCCCGCTCCGAAGACAGTCGGAATAAAAATGATGAGGGGTGCGAAAAAGTTTCTGAAATAAAATATAAGCAGCAGAAAAAGAATTCCGGTAGAAATGAGAACCGAACTCTGAATGTCTTTTTTAATCTGTTGTGCGTTTGCCACGGCAATAAAAGGAGAGCCGAAGTAACGGAGTTCCGTTTTTCCTTTGTATTCGGTGTTCAGCTTGTCCTTTATATCATTCAGCCGATTTACAAATATTTCATTGTTTTTTGTTTCGCTGCCGCCGAAGGAAGGTTCCAAAAAGAGTAACAAATTTTTGCCGTCTTTGGTGACAACATAATCATTTTCGAGTCGGAAATCTTTACCAATATTCAGTGCGCTGAGCTTATCAAGGCCAATCGACGTGATGCCTAAAGGATCTTTTTTGATGAATTCTCTGCTGATCAGTCCGGTTGGTGCAGCGAGTTCATTATAATTCTGAACAGTTTTTGCCGCAATGCTGTCGGGATGAATTTTGTTTGATAGCAAGCCGTAATCCTGTTC
>JAEWOM010000141.1 GCA_023399675.1 Bacteroidota bacterium | reverse complement strand
ATTTTATAGTACTGCGTCTGCAGATCCACCATTTGGATTTTCTTCATAGACTTTGTTTAGATATCAAAAGTAAGGCTTCTGTATCTAAAAGAAAAATTTTAGCTCTTAAATTCAGTTAATAAAAAAGACGCTGAAGACTCGGTGGTGACGCTGTTATTTTTTTCTGCGGGCCTTGCTTTTCGCTTTTGCCTGGGCTCTGTTTGCACCGGGTTTTGATTTCGGTTTTTTCCTTTTTGAAGGTCCGCCTAGGTTGATTTTTTTGTTCTTGTCCTTCTTCTCATGAAACGCACCACCGCCTTCCCGGATTTTCACCGAATGGGCATTTCTCATCGGAACTTCATCCTGCTCAGAGGCAATTTTCTGCGGGTTGATTTTCACATCTTCCGGAACTGAAATATACTTTAATTCCTTATTCATAAGAATTTCAATATCAAGTATTAAAGGTTCCTCTTTTAAAGTGATAAAAGAAATAGCGCTTCCATCCTTATCTGCCCTGCCCGTTCTTCCGATTCGGTGGATATACTGTTCCGGAATTTCCGGAATTTCAAAATTAATTACATGGCTGATATCAGAAATATCGAGACCTCTTGCCATAACATCTGTCGTGATGAGACCCTTGATTTTATTGTGTTCAAATTCTTTTACCGCATTCAAACGGTAGTTCTGCGATTTGTTGGAATGGATGACATCGAACTGCTCCGGAAAGAGCAAATCAAGTTTGGCAAAAAGCAAATCTGCATGCTTCTTATTGTTGGTAAATATCAAAACTTTGCTCAGTGACTCATCAGTTTTCAGCAAATGCTCCAATAAATTTATTTTCGTGTTGAAATTACGGACTTTATATCCCGTCTGAATGATTTTCTCGAGTGGCGTCCCTGATTTCGCCAGGGAAATCTCCACCGGACCGGCAAAATATTCATCCAGCATTTCGTCAACAGCGTCCGTCATCGTGGCAGAAAAAAGGATATTCTGCCTTTTCTCCTTCATCATTTCAAAAATATGCGTAAGCTGCGGACGGAAACCAAGATTAAGCATTTCGTCAAACTCATCGATAATCAAGCGCTGCACTTCTTTCAGGGAAACAGCACTGTCTATCGCCAGATCCATCACTCTGCCCGGAGTTCCCACGAGAATATCGCAGCCCTCGTTAAAAAGAAGTTTCTGCGTATTGATATTTTTACCGCCATACACGCCGATGACCCTTGCCGTAATGTTCTGCGTTAAATTTTCCAGAATTTCTGCAACCTGTACCACCAATTCCCGCGTAGGAACCAGTACCAAAACAGTTGGATTACCGGATTTGTTGTATTTCCACATTTTGAGCACCGGCAGAAGATAAGCCAGCGTTTTACCCGTACCGGTTTGCGCAATGCCCATCACGTCGCGACCCGAAAGAATCGGTTTGAAACTTTTTTCCTGTATAGGTGTAGGCTCAAACAGATCCATATCTGCCAGAACATCTAAAATTTTCTCCGGAATATCGAAATCTGCGAAGGTCAGTGTACTCATTAAGGTTTTTTATTGTCAGAAACTGTTCTGCAAAACTAATAATTTCACATTTGGTAGACTTTAAGGGAGCGGAAATGGAGTCACCATCGAATTTTTTCGTTTGTTATGCTGCTTTTTCGTAATTTGGAGTCATTATAAACCGATGTTTCAAACTTTAGCTTGAATTAGCCTGTGCTCTCATTTTTTAACACCAAGAAAAGAAAGAAAAAATACCGCGATGTTTCACTTGTTCTGTCCGGAGGCGGCGCCAGAGGTTTCGGACATATCGGTGTAATAGAAGTACTCGAAGAACACGGCTTCAAAATTCACAGTATTACCGGAACATCGATGGGCGCTTTAATCGGCGGGCTTTACGCAATGGGAAAATTGCCGGAATTTAAAGAGTGGATTACCGGGATGAGCAAGTTCCAGGCTTTTGATCTCATCGATCTGTCGATCCGCAGAAGAGGCCTGTTGAAAGGAAACCGAGTTTTCCGGAAAATGAAGGGAAGATTTCCCTCGAAAAATATTGAAGACCTGGATATTGCTTTTTCAGCAATTGCTACTCAGCTTTATGCAAAGAAAACGATATGCATAAAAGAAGGTGACATTTACGATGCGATCCGTGCTTCTGTAGCAATTCCGACCGTTTTTCCGCCGATAGAAATAGAAGATGATGTGCTGGTGGACGGTGGAGTACTGAACAACATTCCAACAGAATATGCCATCAGAAAGAAGAACGACCTGCTCGTCGTGGTTGACGTAAATGCTTTCATTCCGTATGAAGGTAAGAAAAGTAAAACGAAAAAACTGGATGCTACCGTCAATGTTTTCACCCATACCTTAAGCCTCATGATTGAAACAAACGCCAGGCTGTCTTTAAAAGCATTTCCTCCTGATATCCTGATTCCGCTTTCCCGCGAATCCTGCGAAATGCTCGATTTTTTTAAAGTAAAAAGCCAGATTGAATACGGCCGACAATGTGCGGAAAAAGCCATCAAAGAATTTTTGGATCCCGAAACGATATGAAGAAATATGTAATTTTACTGGTCATTCTGTTTTCATGTGATAAACCGGTTGAAAAGAAAACCGGGACCGTCCAGGAACAGAAACCTGCAGCTACTGCGCAAACACCGGCAATTCCTGCAGAAGAAACTGCGATGCAGAAATGGCAGCAATTCTATCAAAATCAGGATCAGACATTCCAACCGGAAAAATTTACAGCACAGCCAAAATCGAAAATCAACTACCGCGAAGATGAGAGTCCGATATTACCGGATCAGGATTTTAACATGCTGTATCAGCCATTTCTTGTTTTCAGTCCGGACAGATCAAAGTACATCGACATCGATTCTTACCACTGGCAGCTCTACGACGGAAATGCCAGTTTTGAAGCCGACCAGAAAGCGGTTTTAGTTGATATGAACAGTAAAACCTCGCAACAGATTGCATTTTTCGGACCCTCCTTCAGGATTGAGGAAGCATACTGGAAGAACGATCATCAGGCAGTTCTTTTGGGTAATACCTATGAAAAAGTTCCGTTCTTCATCGAATACGATTTCAGGGAAAACACACAGCAGTTCTTTCAGTATCCTGATACCCTGAAATTTGAAAAAACCTATGGTGATTTTCGCCTAGAAAGTAAGGGAATCGGCACAAAATAATTCAAATTCATGAAAAACGTATGTCTTTTGGTTTTCACGGTAATGTTGATTGGTTTTTGCAGTGCCCAAACTCAGAAAAAAGTCACGGTGCGGTACAAAACAGAAGAAAATGTTCCTGAAAAACGACATTCGCTGGATATTTATCGTGCAAAAGGTGGAGACAGACCGGTCGTCATTTTTGTA
>JAEWOM010000111.1 GCA_023399675.1 Bacteroidota bacterium | reverse complement strand
CCGTCGGGTGGAACTGGTGCTTCTGGAAAAGTAGTGGTATTATTAACGGTTTATTCATCTTGAATTAACTCTGAATTCACATTGGAAAAGTAATTTTAATCGCTTGAAAAAGTGATGAAAAAACTCTTCTTTTACATACTTTCTTTATTTCTTCTTTCCTGTTCTGATGCTGCAAATTCAGTTAAAATAAAGGGCTCCGATACCGAAGTGAATCTCGCGGTAGAACTTGCAGAAAAATTTCATACAATCAATGCTGATCAAAGTCTTGCCATCTCCGGTGGAGGTTCGGGATTGGGTATCGCATCGCTGTACAACGGACAGGCCGATATTGCGAATTCTTCTCGACCGGTATCGGACGATGAAAAAAGAATGTTTGCAGAACGGGGGATAGAATTAATCACCAATGTCTTTGCGGAAGATGCCACGGCGATTGTGGTGAACTCAAATATTCCACTGGAAGAAATCGATGTCGAAAACCTCGGAAAAATTTTCGACGGAACACATACCGACTGGGAACCGGTGCTGGGTAAGAAACTCGCGATTAATATTTATGGCAGACAGAGCAATTCGGGGACGCATTCATTCGTACAGAAGAAACTGAAAATTAAATTTTCGCCGAATGCGAAGGAGATGAATGGAAACGCACAAATTCTGGAAGGGATAAAAGCTGACGAGTCCGGTATCGGTTATGTTGGTGCCGGTTATCTGCTGAGTCTGCCCGATGATGCAACGGTTAAAGCCCTGAAAATAAAAGAAACGAAAGACGGAATAGCAATTTCTCCTTTAGATCACGAAGCGATCAAAGCGGGAAATTATTTTTTCCAAAGACCTTTATATCAGTTCATTCCGAGAGAATCGTGGGCGAAGGCAAAACCATTCCTCGATTTTGAAAAGACGGAAAAAGGTAAGGAAATTATCAGAAAATCAGGCTATTACGTTTTAGATTGAATATCATGAGATCGACAGGTAACAGAGAAAGACAGGATCAGATTTTCAAATGGCTTTTCCGCATTACGGGACTGCTTGTTATATGTGTTTTAGGTGGAATTTTTCTGATGCTGATGTATAATTCTGTCGCATTTTTCGGCCATTTTTCACCGATGGACTTTATCTCCGGAACGCAGTGGAATCCTTCGTTCGAACAATACGGGATTTTACCGCTGATTGTATCCACAACACTGGTCACTTTCGGCGCCATGCTTATTGCTGTTCCGTTGGGAATTGGTACGGCAACTTTTCTTTCAGAGTACTGTCCACCCAAACTGAAAGCCATTCTAAAACCAGCAATTGAAATGTTGGCTGCTGTTCCTTCTGTTGCAATCGGTTTTTTGGGAATTGTACTTTTAGGACCCGGTATTGCGGACGTTACGAATCAGAGCAATGGTTTAAATGCCCTGAATGGAGCTATTCTTCTTGCAATTATGGCTTTGCCAACCATTATCACGGTTAGTGAAGATGCTATCAATGCAGTTCCGCACACCTATCGCGAAGCGAGTCTCGGCATCGGTGCCGACCGCTGGGAAACCGTGCGGAAAATAGTGATTCCTGCAGCTGCTCCCGGAATTATTGCAGCTGTCATGTTAGGCGTCGGACGTGCTATCGGTGAAACGATGACCGTTTTGATGGCAACCGGAAACGCCGCGGCTTTTCCGAAAGGATTTTTTGACAGTGTAAGAACCATCACCGCGACCATTGCCATAGAAATGGGGGAGGTTCCATACAATACGACGCATTACTACGCATTGTACGCCATTGCAGCAGTACTGTTCTTTATGACTTTAATCGTGAATCTGCTCGGAGAATATTTCGTGAACAGATTCAGAAAATACCACGCGCTGTAATGAAGAAGATGAACAGATTTTGGGAACTGCTGATCCTGGGAAGCTGTACGGCGATTGTCCTGATGTTCCTCGGAGTTATCATTTTCGATATCGTTTCTAAAGGATGGGGCGCAATCAGTTGGGAATTTCTTTCTACTACGCCTAGAAATGCTATGACTGAAGGCGGGATTCTTCCGGCAATCGTCGGAACGGTGCTGCTCACGATTCTCACTGCAGTTTTCTGTATTCCTTTCGGTGTTTGCTGCGCAGTTTACCTGAATGAATATGCCAGGGACGGTCATCTGACCAAAGCGATTAGAGCATCCATCAGAAATCTTTCGGGAATTCCGTCTATCATTTACGGTCTGTTCGGGCTGGCACTTTTCGTGCAGGGAATCAATCTCGGTACGTCCATGCTTTCAGCGGGACTCACGCTTGGGCTTCTTTCGTTGCCATACATCATTACAACTACCGAAGAAGCGCTCCGAAGAATTCCGAATTCGCAGCGTGAAGCAGCACTGGCAGTCGGAGCAACGCAATTCGAAAGCATTAAAGATGTCGTTCTGCCTTCTGCACTTCCCGGAATTTTAACGGGTGTTGTTTTAACGCTTTCCAGGGCTGCAGGAGAAACAGCTCCGATTCTGTTCACCGGTGTCGCATTTTTTATTACCGGGAATACCGGTGGAGTCAATCAGGAATTTATGGCGCTGCCCTATCATCTGTATATGCTTTCCACACAGCATCAGGCAATCGAACAGGTGCGTCCGCTCGCATACGGAACGGCGCTCGTACTGATTGTGGTGGTTTTTTTACTCAGTTTAACTGCTTTTTATATCCGACACAAATATTCCAAAGATGGAAAATAACATAAAACTTGCTGCAAACAACGTCAATCTCTGGTTTGGCGATAAGCATATTCTGAAAGACTGTAATGTAACTTTCGAGAAGCATTCGGTTACAGCTTTGATCGGACCTTCCGGCTGCGGTAAATCAACTTTGCTGCGGTGTTTCAACAGAATGCATGATCTGAATGCTGAAGCACGTGTTGAAGGCGATTTTGTACTCGATAACGAAGATATTTACGACCGCAAAACATCGGTAACACAAATAAGAAAAAAAATCGGAATGGTTTTTCAGAAAGCAAATCCTTTTCCGAAAAGTATCTACGAAAATATCAACTACGGCCTGAAGATCAATAATTTTCCGCAGCGCGAACGTTCAAAAATCATTGAAAAATCGCTGAAAGAAAGTTACATCTGGGATGAGGTAAAAGACGATCTGAAAAAGCCGGCAACACGGCTTTCGGGTGGTCAGCAGCAAAGGCTGTGTATCGCGCGTACGGTAGCACTACGCCCGGAAGTGATTCTGATGGATGAGCCGTGTTCAGCACTGGACCCTATTTCGACGAAAAAAGTGGAAGAACTGATACTTGAGCTCAAGAAAGACTATACAATCGTCATTGTGACGCACAATATGCAGCAGGCACAGCGTGTTGCTGATAAAACATGCTTCATGTATCTGGGTGAAGTAATTGAGTTTGACCAAACGGAGAATATTTTCAGTAACCCAAAGCATGAACTGACGCAAAAGTATATACGGGGAGCATTCGGATAAACTGATTTTTACTGAGATTTTCGAGCCAGTTTCACTCACCGGTAACAGGGCTTTTTGTTGATAACTTTTAGCCGTATTGGCGTGTCCAAAATTTCCATATCTCGGCCGATTTTACGATATTTGCTAGTCTTTGCTATTAGCAGAAACAATCGGTTATTTTTAATGTAATTTTTTATTTGCTGTACGCGAAAGCGGCAGGCAGAAAGCAGAAAATATGAGTCAGAAACAATATACAGCAAGCAGTATTCAGGCACTGGAAGGTATTGAGCACGTTCGTCTCCGTCCGTCCATGTACATCGGTGATGTGGGGACAAGAGGTCTGCACCATCTGGTGTACGAGGTGGTGGACAATTCCATTGATGAAGCGTTGGCCGGTCACTGCGATACAATTAATGTAACAATACATGAAGGTGATGCCATTTCCGTGCAGGATAACGGTCGCGGTATCCCTGTAGATTATCACGAAAAAGAAAAAAAATCGGCTTTAGAGGTCGTAATGACCAAAATTGGTGCAGGGGGTAAGTTCGATAAGGATTCCTATAAAGTTTCGGGTGGACTTCACGGTGTTGGGGTTTCGTGTGTGAATGCGCTTTCAACATCACTCATAGCCAACGTTTACCGCGACGGTAAGGTTTATGAGCAGAAATATTCCAAAGGTGCGGCACTTGCTGACGTTGCCGAAGTGGGAAAAACTGAGAACCGAGGTACCAAAGTATACTTTCAGCCTGATGCTACGATCTTTCAGGAACTCGTGTACAACTATGATACACTGGCAGCACGTCTACGCGAACTTGCTTTCCTCAACAAGGGAATTACCATCACGCTTACCGACGAAAGAGAAAAGAATGAAGACGGACAATATAAAAGTGAAACATTCTATTCGGAAGGCGGCCTGAAGGAGTTTGTTGAATACATTGACGGTAACCGGGAAGCCATCATGGAAAATGTAATTTTCATGGAAGGTGAAAGG
>JAEWOM010000108.1 GCA_023399675.1 Bacteroidota bacterium | reverse complement strand
TCTTCCTTTTGATGTACTTTGTTGTGGGCATTGATTCCTGCAATAATTCCCTGTCCTGCCGCTTCTTCGTAACCGGTTGTACCGTTGATTTGGCCTGCAAAATATAGCCCGTCAATGATCTTGGTTTCGAGTGTATGTTTCAGTTGGGTAGGAGGGAAGTAATCGTATTCAATAGCATATCCCGGTCGGAATATTTTGACGTTTTCGAAACCCGGAATGTGTTTCATGGCTTTCATCTGTACGTCTTCAGGGAGCGAAGAACTGAATCCATTGACATAAATTTCAATGGTTTTCCAACCTTCTGGTTCCACAAAAAGCTGGTGCCTGGTTCGTTCGGCAAATCGGTTGATTTTATCCTCAATGCTCGGGCAATAGCGTGGTCCTAAACTTTGAATGGTTCCGTTAAACATCGGACTTCTGTGGAATCCTTCCCGCAAAATTTCGTGAACTGTTTCATTGGTATAGGTTATATGGCAGCTGCGCTGTTCCGTTAGAGTAGGCGTTTCGGAAAAAGAGAATTTCTTAGGATTTTCATCGCCTTTCTGTTCCTCCATTTTGCTGTAATCCAGTGTCCTGCCGTCAACACGTGGTGGTGTACCGGTTTTCATTCTGCCGGCTTCAAAACCGAAAGACTGTAACTGTTCAGTTATCCCCATCGCTTTTGGTTCGCCCATTCTTCCGCCGCCCAGTTGTTTTTCACCAACGTGAATTAATCCGTTGAGAAAGGTTCCATTGGTAAGAACGACGGACTTACCCTTGATTCTAATTCCGAGTGAGGTAACTACACCCTGAACAGCATTATTTTCAATAATCAGTTCTTTCACCATATCCTGGTAAAAGTCCAGATTTTCTGTATTTTCAAGCGCCAGACGCCATTCTTCGGCAAACAGCATGCGGTCATTCTGTGTTCGTGGCGACCACATGGCCGGTCCTTTCGACAGATTCAGCATTTTGAACTGTATTGCTGATTTATCTGCAATTATTCCGGAATAGCCACCGAGCGCATCTATTTCTCGTACAATCTGGCCTTTTGCAATCCCGCCCATTGCCGGATTGCAGCTCATTTGCCCGATTGTCTGCATATTCATCGTAATCAGCAGTGTTTTTGAGCCGAGATTGGCAGCCGCTGCTGCAGCTTCGCATCCGGCATGTCCTGCTCCTACGACTATTACGTCATAAACTTCATTAATCATGTAAAGGAGTATTACGTTTCACGTGAAACAATCAGAAAAAACTTCAGAATTTTGCCAGAAAATAATCTTCTTTCTCTCTCATCAACTGTTGCTGTTCAGGGGTTTTGTCCTGATAGCCGCATAAATGTAAGATGCCGTGTGCCAGGACTCTGTAAAGTTCAAAAGACATCGCGAACTGCAATTCTTCGGCGTTTTCCTGAATTCGTTGCAAAGATACGAAAATATCGCCGCTGATGATTTTGCCTTTAACGTAATCGAATGTAATAATATCGGTGTAATAATCGTGGTTGAGGAAATCCCGGTTTACCTGCAGCAAGTATTCATCATCACAGAAAATGTAATTGATTTCACCTTCTTTCTTGCCTTCTTCTTGAATAATCTCAGTAATCCAGGATGAAACTCTGGTTGAAAGGGTAGGGGATGGGACGTTTTCGGCGAAGAAATTTATCATAATAATTTAAAACCAATGTCCAAGAATCACACTGAAGATACCGTTGTTGTTGCTGTCAAAAGCTTTAGAGTAATTTACCTTTATTTGTCCGACTGGTGATTTGTATGCAGCAGATATACCGGCCGACATCTGGGAAATCCGGAGAATCTGTTCCGAGGTCGCTTCATCAAACTGATTGAGCATATTGAAACTTCCGATTACAAAAATATTCTTCCGGACCTTCACTAAAACGTCATGAGATGCCTTTAGCAGGTTATCAGTAGACTGTTCTCCGAAGTGCAGACCCGGAAAACGAACAAAATTACCGAGACGCTGTTCGAAAATTGCACCCGGTCTGAATTTGTAGTAAGGAGAAATATCCTGACCAAAAGAAAAACCGGCGAACAGTCTTAATCGGTAGGTAAATATTTTGGCGAATGAGGTGTTGAAGGATAGATTTGCTTTTACCTGAATTGCTTTTTCAGCGACCTCATCATTGAATATATCGAGCAACTTTGCTTCCGAGTCCAGATAGAAACCTTTTGTCGGGAAGGTACGGTCGTCCTGCGTATCACTTTTTACAAAAATATACGGGTTAAACGAGTTTTTTACCCGGAACAGATCCCGTTCACTTTCGTAGTAATCGTGGCTAAGACCACCACCAATTGCATATTTATCCTTCCAGATACTCTGCAGGTATGCCTCATTCCTCAACCAGAACCAGGTATCGGTAATTCTCGCATCACTGTCGCGTAAATCCAGCTTCATTCCTGAAGCATAAATACCGAAGCCCGGCAAATATCCGTTGTCTATGAAATAATTGAAATAATAGCGTGGTTTATCGCCGATTACACCGTCAAGTGAAATGGTCGAGTTTCGGAATAACAGGCGCTTAACTGTTGCGTTGAGAAGCAGTCCTGTTTTAAAAATTTCATCATAATGAAGCCCGAGTTTGAGGAAATATCGGCTATTGTCTTCGGTAACATTTAATTTCAAGATGGTTCCGTCGTTCTGCTGTACGATATCGTATGTAATGAACGAATAGTTGTTGGTTGCGTAGAGTTTATCAACCATTTTATTAATGCTTCCGTACGTATGCATTGATGGTACGCGCAAATTCATTTTACCCCGAACATAATTCTCTGTATAAATTTCACTGTTTACCAGATCAAGACTGTCGATCTTATAAACATTGGAAAAAATAGGATTGATTGCAGCGCGTAATGCGGGTATTTTACGTTTCGGTAACCGTTCGAAAACCGGTATATATTTCGTGGCTTCTGTTTCGCCGGAAAGCACGATTCTTTCCTTTTCACCATAGCTCGTTGCGGTGAGGCCTGTGAGTTCCGGTTTGATGTTGAGATCTGTATATCTGTACTGATTTGCTGTCTCTTTTTGAATTCCGAAATCGATTACCTGATTTAGGATATCAATCAGTGAAAGCAGTTGTTCTCTGGATGCCAGTCCCTGACTTAAATCCACACCAATTACGAAATCAATTCCTTTGTCTTTCAGAGGTTTTGATGGATAATTCAGCGTCATCGCACCGTCGATGTATAAACTTTCCCCGATCTTTACAGGATCCATCAGCGAAGGAAACGCGGAGCTCGCCATAATCGATTTTACCAGATCACCTTTCTCGAAAATTTCCATTTTACCGGTTTCCAGATTGGTTGCCACGCACATAAATGGAATCGGCAGTTTAGAAAAATCTTCAATTCCTGCTACATTTTTGAACAGTTCCTTCAGCATGTACACGTTTTTCTGTCCGGTACTGATCGCCTTTGGCAACACGTTGATTTTTTTATTCTTAATCGGAATATTCAGAATGTATTTGTCGGTAGATTTATCGAAGAAACTCGCTTCTTCCCTCGTTTTTTCGTTTTGTATTAATGTGTAGAAATCGGTTTCCAGCACAATCTGTTCAATATCTTTAGCTGTATAGCCGGATGCGTATAGGCCGCCAACGATAGCACCCATACTTGTTCCTGAAATATAATCGATTTTAACACCAATAGAATCCAGCACTTTCAGCACTCCAATATGCGCAAAGCCCTTTGCACCGCCTCCGGAAAGAGAAAGCCCTATTTTGGGATTAGCGGGAATTTTGATGTTCTCATTTGTCTGCGCATCAACGAAAATCACAGCGCATAAGCACATCCATATAAAAAATAACTTCCTCATTTAGCTTTTGATATAAACTCTTTTCACTCTTCTGGAAATGGACGTAAGCACTTCGTACGGTATGGTCTGACAATACTCTGCGAACTCTTCCAACGTCGGTGATCCGTTAAAAATCGTTACTTCTTCGCCTTCCTGAACCGACAAACCGGTGACATCCAGCATCATCATATCCATACAGATATTTCCAACAATCGGAACCAATTGATTATGAATACTTACTTTTCCTGCTGCTTTCCCAATCAGACGCGGAATTCCATCTGCATAACCAACCGGAACGGTTGCAATTTCTCTCGGCGAATCAGCTGCAAAATTTCGTCCGTAACCGACCGTGTCACCAGTTTCCAAACGCGAAACCTGTGATACCACCGTTTTAAAGTGAACCGCCGGAAGCAAACGCCTTTTTAAATCAACGGATGCAGATATTCCCACCATACCAACGCCGATTCTCACCATATCGTATTGAAATTGCGGATAATTTGCAATTCCGCTGCTGTTTAGGATGTGGCGGAGCGGACGGTAACCGATTCCCGAAATCAGTTTCGAAGATATCCGTTCAAATACGGACGCCTGCTTTTCCGTGTAATCTTTTTCAGCCGGAATATCAGATGATGACAGATGGCTGAAAATTGACTTAACCAGGATATTGTTCTCACGAATTTCTGCAGACAGTTGTTCTATTTCCGATTCTTTAAAGCCAAGTCGATGCATGCCTGTTTCTAACTTGATATGGACCGGATACTGATCCAGAACACCGCGGCTCTCCAGTCGGTCTGTAAACAGTTTCAAAACACGCAGACTGTAGATTTCCGGTTCGAGTCCGTAATCGATAATGGCATCGTAACTGTGCTGCTCCGGATTCATGACGATAATCGGAAGTGTTATGCCTTTTTTACGGAGTTCCACGCCTTCATCAGCATAAGCAACACCGAGATAGTCGATATGATGCAACTGCAGGAATTCAGCAATCTCAACGCTGCCGAGTCCGTAAGCGTAGGCTTTCACCATGGCCATAACCTTTGTTGAAGGGCTGAGTTTTGCGGTGTGTGCTTTGATATTGTGCAGAATGGAGTTCAGGTTAACCTCCAGCACGGTATCATGCTTCTGCAGTTCGAGATGAATTTTTATTTTTTCGAAGGCAAATTTTCTGGCACCTTTCAGCAGAATCAGCGTGTCTTCGAAATGGTTTAAGTGTTGACTATCAATAAGTTCCTTTGTATCGGCAAAAGCTGTTGTCACAGTATTGAACAGGTTGCGGTAACCGGTGATTTTCTCTCCGACCAGCACGATTTCTGTAAACTTGTACTGATTCACCATCTTGGCAACAGTCGGATATAACGTATCATCAAAATCAGAAATCTCCATAAAATCGGAAATTACCAGTACGTTTTTCGATTTACCGTATTCCATGCTTGATTGCAGCGCAATTTTTAATGAATCCGGATCTAAATTAAATG
>JAEWOM010000054.1 GCA_023399675.1 Bacteroidota bacterium | reverse complement strand
GTGCTGAGAACAACTGTTACTCTGCAATCCAAACACTTACATTTCCGGCTGGTGCTGCAAAATTGGCCCAACCGTTTTCATCAATGGTAATTTTATGTTCAAACCTTCCCAGGGAGTCATAAAAAGTCTGTCCCGCATACGCTTTCCCGATTTCCATCGGAATTTCGGAAGCATCTTTATTGCTCATTACCACTACGCATCCTTTGTGCTCGCCTTGGCCTTCTCGCGTCCAGCCGATACAGTGCGCATCATGAAAATAATCGCGCTGCAAACCGTACGCATTGTTTTTCCGGGCGTGCAGTAATCCTTCAATGCCGTCCACTTTATTCAGGAAAACTTCATGATCATTGCCGTCATCACCTTTGTCCCAGTAACTTGCTCCATACAAATCCGGATAAAAAACACATGGATAGCCACCTTCTCTTAACAGGATTAGAGCATAAGCCAGAGGCTTAAACCAGGGTTCCACCGGAGCTTCCAGCTCTTGCAAAGGCTGTGTGTCATGGTTCGCAACTACGGTTACGGCTAAATCAGGCCTCGCAGAAACCAGACTTGCATCAAGAATCTTTCTGAGGTCATAATTACCTCCTTCTTTGGATGCCATATGGAAATTGTGCTGTAGGGATGCATCAAACAGACTCATGCAGCCTTCCGTGGCTTCAATATATTCCAGCATAAGCGGTAAAAGGCCGGGTGCCCAGTATTCACCGACTGCGAAAATATCTTTTTCGGAGTTCTGACGAAGCAGCAGCAACCATTCCTTATAGAATTGAGGCGACTGGTGCTTCACGGCGTCCAGTCTTACCGCGTCGAAGAAAATCTGTTCATGATACCAAAGTCCCCATTTGTTCAGCTCTTCGCGCACAAAAGGGTTGTCGTGGTTGATGTCGTTGTGCATCAGGAAATCGTAATTACCTTTTTCTGCACCGATGACATCCTCGAAATCATCCTGATGATCATTAATGATTCTGTAAATTCCCTTATCCTGTCCTTCAGCAAAATCAACAGCGGTAAAACAGTTGAAATTCCACTCAAAATCTGAATATTGATGATTTCTACCCGGAAACGTGAATTTCGTAAAGCTTTCAATATCGAAAACATCAGAAATCGTTTTGGTACGGTCGTGCTCGTCCACTTTCACCACGTGGAAAGATTCTTTTTCATCTCCTCCTGCTTTGTGATTCAGTACAATATCGGCCATCACCGAGATTCCTTTGCTTTGCAGGGTTTTGCAGACTTCCAGATACTGCTCTTTCGTGCCGTATTTGGTTGCAATGGTTCCTTTTTGATCGAATTCCCCGAGATCATATAAATCATACGGATCATAACCTACAGAATAACCGCCGCCGGCAGCTTTATAGGCGGGTGGAAACCAAACCGAAGTAATTCCGAGATCCAGAAGCCAGTCGCTTGTGTCGCGGATGTGGTCGTACAGGGTTGCATTTCCTTCAGAATACCAGTGAAAACTTTGGAGTAATGTTCCGTTCATATGTGAAAAATAAAGTTGCGAAATTAATGGAGTTTCAGATTTTTTCTCTTACAAAATTTGAATCTAAACTTGTTGATTGATCATTTGTACAGGAAAAATTGTTTTTGCTGTCTTTTGAAGTGTCCATTTTTCAGCCAGGATTGAATAATCGGCTCAAATGTTTATATTTTGTGAGCCGTTTATTTTCTTTAATCGGCTCATATTTCATAACTTTGAGCCGGAATAAATCTGGTAATCGGCTCAATTTTTGCATATATTTGAGCTGATTAATTTTACTAACCGGCTCATATAATGTATAACTGGCAACTCCAAACTGGCCTGAATTTACTTACGACAAAGCACAAAGTGCCGCATTGTCAAAAAGTATCGCTTTGAAAATAGGCGAACTGACAGGCGTTTCCAAAGGGTTGTCCAAGGATGAGTTTGTGGTGAATATGATAAATCAGATGATGTCTGAAGCTATCAAAACCTCCGAGATTGAAGGGGAGTTTTTTAGTCGGGAAGATGTGATGTCGTCCATTAAGAATAATTTGGGGCTTAACAAGAATTATGTTAGTGTAAGAAACCCCAAAGCGGATCAAATTGGCAAGATCGTTGTGGAAATTCGTGAAAATTATGCCAAAAAAATGACGGAGAGCCAGTTGAAGCACTTGCATCTGATTTTAATGGAAAACGAGAAAAGTGTCACAGCGGGGAAATGGCGCACAGGGAAACAGCCGATGCAGATTGTTTCGGGAGCCTTCGGAAAGGAGAAAATCCATTTTGAGGCGCCGCCTTCAGAATTCGTCCCACAGGAAATAAAAAACTTTGTAAAATGGTACAACAGTTTCACATGTTCAGCAACGGATTTTGATGAAATATTGATTAAAACCGCAATAACACATCTTTATTTTGAAAGCATTCATCCTTTCGAAGACGGCAACGGACGTATTGGGCGCGTTATTGCTGAAAAGTGCTTCTTTCAGTCGGTCGGGAATTACCTTCCCATCAGTTTTTCCACCATTATTGAAAAGGACAAGAAAGCCTATCATCAAAATCTGAAACTTGCTCAGCAAACACTGGAAATTACCTCCTGGATTGTATATTTCTCCAAAGTAGTATTGGATGCTCTGATAGATGCGCAGGAAAAAATTCTTTTTACCATGAGTAAAACCAGATTTTTCGATGAGCATAAAGAAATATTGAATAACCGACAGGTGAAGGCCATCCGAAAGATTTTTGAAGAGGGCACCAACGGATTCGAAGGCGGTATGACTGCTAAGAAATATATGTCTATCACTAAAACGTCGAAAGCAACAGCCACGCGTGACTTGCAGGATCTCGTCGGTAAAGGTATTTTTTCCTTTTCCGGAATGGGGCGTAATGTGAGCTACGCGCTTATTCAAAAATAAACTAGTTGTTTAGTCGAATTCCGGAAATTGTATTTTAAGCTGTACCGAAACTTGCTTTTTTTCGTTGGTATTGAGATTTGAAAGCGAAATACCCAGCAACCTTATCGGTTTGTCGTACGGTCGCAATTCCCAAAGATCTTGAGCGGTTTTGTAGAAATCGCCGGCGTCTTCATAATATTCGTCGCGGGTTTTACTTCGGGTGAATACAGAGAAATCTTTGTACTTGATTTTCAGGGTCAGCGATTTTCCTTTTATTTGTTTGCGTGCTAGCCTTGTTTCGAGCTCTTCGCTGATGATATTCAGATTAGTGAATACCGCTTCTTCATCGAGCAGATTATCGAAAAAGGTTTCTTCCACACCTACGCTTTTCTGAATTCGGTATGGTTTAACTTCACTCCGATGAATACCCCGCACTACGTGATAGTAATACTTCCCGGATTTACCAAAAAGGTTTTCAAGTTCTTCCAGCGATTTTTCCTTGAGATCTTTTCCTTTGAAAATATGCATCTCGTGCATTCTGTTGGCGGTAACTTTCCCGATTCCGTAGAATTTTTCAATAGGAAGTTCCTCCATGAATGTTAAAATTTCAGATGGATGAATGGTTTTCTGTCCGTTGGGTTTGCGGTAATCTGAAGCCACTTTTGCCAGAAATTTATTTACAGAAATGCCAGCAGAAGCTGTAAGGTCGGTTTTTTCGAAGATCTTTTGCCGAATTTCGCGCGCAATTTCATTGGCACTTTCCATGCCTTTCTTATTCTCCGTAACGTCGAGGTACGCCTCATCCAGAGATAGCGGCTCTACCAAATCGGTATATTCATAAAATATCTCGCGTACCTGCTGCGAAATTTCTTTGTATCGCTGAAACCGCGGCTTGATGACGATAAGGTGCGGACATTTCTCCAACGCCATTCTGCCGGGCATGGCAGATTTTATTCCATATTTCCGCGCCTCATAACTCGCAGCTGCAACGACGCCATATTTTCCACCGCCCACACAGATCGGTTTTCCGCGCAAGTCGGGGT
>JAEWOM010000014.1 GCA_023399675.1 Bacteroidota bacterium | reverse complement strand
CACAGGCCCCACATCGCACGTTTCATCACTGCTTTTTGATGGGAAAAGGTTTCGAAGCCAAATTTCCCGTGATAATTTCCGATTCCGGAGTTCCCGACGCCGCCAAACGGCAGATGCGGATTCCCGAGATGCATCAGGACATCATTTATGCAGCCCCCTCCGAATGATAACTGTTCTGTAAACAGCGACTGTTCTTCGGCACTGTTCGAAAAAAGATAGGCAGCCAGGGGTTTCTCGCGGTTGAGCACATCGAGCAGTGCTTCACGGTAATACTGATAGGACAGGACGGGCAGGATCGGACCGAAAATTTCCTCTTTCATTACCGCATCATCCCAGTTGATATTGTGGAGAACGGTAGGTTCAATAAACAGTTTTTCAGCATCAGAATCACCTCCGTAAAACACGTTTTCGGGGGCAATCAGTTGCTGCAGACGGTCAAAATTCTTTCTGTTTATGATTCTTGTATACTGCTCACTGCCCGGCGAGTAATTGAATTTTTTAATGAACTGCCTCAAATATTCAAGAAACTTCTGCTGTACGGACTGATCCACCAGAATGTAATCCGGCGCAACGCAGGTTTGTCCGGCATTGATGTACTTTCCCCAGACAATTCTTTTCGCGGCCGTTTCGAAATTGGTGTTTTTTGTCACTATGGCGGGCGATTTTCCTCCAAGTTCTAGCGTTACCGGTGTCAGGTTTTTTGCAGCGGCTTCATAGACTATTTTTCCAACGCGCGTGCTTCCCGTAAAAAATATTTTATCAAATTTCAGGTTCAGCAGTTCAGTCGTTTCGTTGATTCCGCCCTGAACCACACAGAGCAGTTTTGGATCAAAATGATTATTGATCAGCGTCGCCATCACTTCGGCGGTATGTTCCGCTACTTCACTCGGCTTAATGATGCAGGTATTTCCCGCAGCAATGGCCGCGATAGCCGGAGATAAAGAAAGCTGATACGGATAGTTCCAGGCACCGATTACCAGTACATTTCCGAGCGGTTCGTAATGAATTTTACTGCTTCCCGGTAGATTCACCATGTTGGTGGAAACACTGCGCGGTTTTGCCAGTTTTTTTACATTTTTGATGTAGTAATCGAGATCATTGAGCACAAAAGAAATTTCAGTAACGAATGTTTCAAATTTCGACTTTCCGAAATCCTGCTGAATCGCGTGATACAGTTTATCCTGATTTTGCTGAATGAGTTTTCTGAATTTTTTGAGCTGATCTATACGGAAATCAACATCTTTGGTTTTATGTGTTAGATAGAATTCTTTTTGTTGCTGTAAGATATTCTCAAAATCCATTTTGTACATTTATCTATAACAAAATTAACCGAAAAATATTACAGTAAGAATGAATTTCAGTGGTAAAAAAGTTCTGATTACCGGCGGCTGCTCAGGAATCGGTAAAATAATGGGAAGAAAAGCAATGGAGCGCGGTGCAGCAACTTTACTGATTATCGATATCAATGCTGATGGACTTGCACAGTCTAAATCGGAATTTTCGTTATTCGAAAAACAGATTTCTACCTATCAGTGCGATCTTTCCGATTTGGAGGAGTTGAAAGAAACTGCTGCGAAAATCAAAAATGAATTCGATGGAATCGATATTCTGATAAACAATGCAGGAGTGATTACCGGCAAGTATTTTCACGAACATACACACGAACATATTGAAAAATCGATGCTAATCAATGCGAATGCGCCCATGCATCTTACTTTGGAATTTCTGACCGGTATGTTACAGCGTAATTCCGGTGCAGTCTGCAACATAGCGTCTTCAGCCGGACTGATTTCGAATCCAAAAATGGCGGTCTATGCGGTATCCAAATGGGCTGCAACAGGGTGGAGTGACAGTCTGCGACTCGAAATGGAGCAGCTCAACAGGAAGATTTCTGTTACGACGATTATGCCTTTTTATATCAGCACCGGCATGTTTGAAGGCGTGAAATCAAAACTGCTGCCGATTCTGGACCCTGAAAAAACTTCTGAACGGATTATAAAGGCGATTGAGAACGAAACCAAGATGCTTGCGATGCCGCTTCCTTACTGGTTTATCCGGTTTTCACAGGGAATTTTACCGTTGCCGGTTTTCGACTGGGTGATGAGGAATGTATTCGGAATCTATGATACGATGAAGGAATTTAAGGGAAGGGGGGGAGTGATTGAGTGATTGAGTGATTTAGTGGTTTAGTGGTTTAGTGATCGAGTGGTTTAGTGGTTTAGTGGTTTAGTGGTTTAGTAATTTAGTTTTGCGATTATTATAAGTAGATGCTGTTGAGCAAATGTTTTTGGTGATAGTCTTTAAACACCGGAACATTCACAAAAAAATGGTTGCCAAAACTGACAACCATTGAACTTTATGTTTCTGTGAAGTTTTATGCTTCTTCTGCCCGCGTTTCTTCTGCCGCTTCAACTTTCTTCGTTTCCGCTTTTGGTGCAGCAGGTTCAACCGGAGCATCAGAAATGATATCGAACTCGTAGTTGTATTCAACATCTCTGTGAAGTCTTACAAGAGCGCTGTATTTTCCGGTTCTCTTGATATTGTTACCCGGAATTCTGATATATTTTCTGTCGATTTCAACGCCTGCTTTTGCCAGTTCTTCAGCAAGGTTAGCATTGTTGATCGATCCGAAAAGTTTATCACCGGTACCAACTTTCGCTGCGATGGTAATCGGTGTTTTCTTCAGTTGTTCCACTTTTGCGTTAGCATCAGCGATCAGCTGCGCCTCTTCCTCTTTTCTCGATTCCAAAGTTGCTGCAAGCGCCGCTTTGTTTTTTGGTGTTGCCAAAGTAGCGTATCCTTGCGGAATAAGGAAGTTTCTGGCGTAACCAGGTTTTACATCTACTGTATCGAACTCAAGTCCTAAGTTCTCTACATCTTTTTTTAGAATAATTTGCATTGTTGTCCTTTTTTTTAAAGTTAGGTGCTCATCGCAACCAACAAGTTGTTTTTTTTTATTTAATTGAGCTGAAAATCAACTGAATTTCAGATTGTATATTTCTTATTTCAAAAGATCTGCAACGTAAGGCATCAAAGCCAGGTGTCTTGCTCTTTTAATAGCAGAAGACACTTTTCTTTGATATTTCAGGGAAGTTCCGGTATATCTTCTCGGAAGGATTTTCCCCTGCTCGTTTACAAACTGAAGAAGGAAATCAGCATCTTTATAATCTACATGCTTGATTCCGTATTTCTTGAATCTGCAGAATTTTTTGGTTGATTTTGTATTGATATCCAGCGGAGTAAGAAATTTTACTTCAGATTCTCCTCCTGCTGCGGCCTGTTGTGCCATTTCATCTATTGCCATTGTATTGTATTTTAGAGGTTAGAAATTAAGCTTTCGCAGTTTTGTTTTTTGTTCTTCTCGTCACTGCGTATTCGATAGCATGCTTGTCCAGTTTTGTTGTAAGGTAACGGATTACTCTTTCGTCACGCTTGTAAGCCAGTTCAAGATCTGCTACCACATCACCTTCACCTTTAAATTCGATCAGGGTGTAGAAGCCGTTCTTTTTCAGCTGAATCGGATAAGCCAATTTCTTCAGTCCCCAGTTTTCTTTGGCAACTATTTCGCAATTGTGTGAGGTAATAAGATCCTCAAATTTTTTCACTGCTTCCTCCACCTGTGCGTCAGATAGAACGGGAGTTAAAATGAAAACAGTTTCGTAATGGTTCATAATAAATAAATTGTTAAATATTTCGAGGTGCAAAAGTACGTAAAGTTTTTGGTTCGGAGAAATATCTTTTGTGCAAATTATCAGAAGGATCGTACTGAATCTACGCAGTTTACTCTGAATCCGTTTTGGTTTCTTTAGGATGAATTTCCTTTGGCTGCCGGTTTTCGTCCCGAATAGTTTTTAAAAAGCCGTCTTTCTGCGTATCGTAAAATGATCTTCTGCTCACCAGCAGCGAAAAAATGGAAGAAACCATGCCTGCAACCATCAGGAAAAAAATCAGGGAATAACGGTCTGTCATCTCCAGTACAATAATTGTTGAAGTGAACGGTGTACGCGTAATTCCCGTAAGAAATGCAACCATGCCTGCAAGAATCAGTACATTCGTTTCATTGGAAGACAGATTCATAAAGTCTGAAAACACCGAGCCGATACTCGCACCGGCTGCCAAAGAAGGTGCAAAAACGCCGCCTGCAGCTCCTGATGAAAAGGAGAGTGCCGTGCCCATCATCCGCAAAAACGGGACATACCACGCTTCGTACTTCTCGTCTGTAAATAAAATACGGTTCATCAGATTTCCCCCGGAACCCAGAATTTCCGTACTGAAAAAATAAGCCACAGAAGCCATCACCAGAGAAATTAAAAGCAGATAACTCACATGTGCTTTGTCGGTTTTCAATTTCAGTTTCCACCGGCTTAAAG
>JAEWOM010000198.1 GCA_023399675.1 Bacteroidota bacterium | reverse complement strand
GATTTACCTTCGGCAGCATATTCTGCCATTGTTTTTATCTTAAAATCCATCTGTTTGCGATCGTCGTATTTCCTGCGTTCTTACTTTTTCCTGGTGGTTTGCTTTTTCGGTTCTGCAACCTTTTTCGTTGCTTTGCCGTCATCTTTTATCGTCATGGTCTGATATTGCTCTGCAGCTTTTCTCAGAACATCTGCGTCCACAGTTACGTTCAGCAGCTCACTGTTCGGCTGATAAGTCAGGTATTTCCATTCTCCACCTGTTTTATCGTCATTAATTGCGATAATAATGGCATTCTTTGTAAGACGAAGTGTGTCATCACCAAGAAAATCCGGCTTCATACCCTGTGCAAGCAGTGATTCAGCTAAGGCAGTCTTGAACTTCTCGTCGAATTTTTTGAAATAAGTCATTTCCATATTAACCGGCTGACTTACAATCGCATAGTGTCCTTTTTTACCTTCGAAGATTTCTGAAACAGTGATTTCTTCTTCATTACCGGGCAGTATATTCAGTTTGTAATCCGCAGTACCTTCCGTTTGAGACATGAAAGAATCCAGCAGGGCTTCTTTATCCATGTACTGATAAGCTGCGGGATGTATCTGTTTGATGTAAATACTGGGATCTTTACTCTGCATGAGCGCTGCACTTTCTTTCACATCGTTCATGATGATCTGCTGATTATCGTCCTGTGCAGACAGGGTGGTGAATAAAGTTACACCTAAAATTAAAAGTATCTTTTTCATAAATTAAAAAAATTAAGTGGGCGCAAGATTATTCTGCGGCCCAATTCATGCGGTCGGCCTGGTTATACTGCCAAGGTGCCGCATTATTCTCGATATTGGTCATCATCAGGTTCCATTCCTGAGGTGCTGACGACTCTTCCATGATCATATAACGCCTCAAATCCATAATTATTGAAAGCGGATCAATCAGTACAGGACATGCTTCTACGCAGGCATTGCAGGTGGTGCATGCGCGCAGTTCTTCACGCTGGATATGATCGTCGAGCAGTTTTTTACCGTCATCAACAAATTTGCCGCTCGCATTAATATTTTTGCCAACCTCTTCAATTCTGTCCCGGGTATCCATCATAATTTTACGTGGAGACAACTTTTTACCCGTGATATTTGCCGGACAGACAGCAGTACATCTTCCGCATTCCGTACAGGTATAGGCATTCAGCAACTGAACCTGATTCAGGTCAAAGATATCGCTTGCGCCGAATTTTTCCGGTTCTGCGGCGCCATCAGTTTCTGCGGGAGCGGCATACGGATCAGCATTCGGATCCATCATCAGCTTAATCTCTTTTGTAACGGATTCCAGATTGCGCATCTGTCCTTTCTTCTCCAGATTGGCATACCAGGTATTCGGAAATGCAAAAATGATATGGAGATGTTTGGAGAAATACAGATAATTCATGAAGAACAAAATGCCGATAATGTGCAGCCACCACCATGCGCGTTCCGTAAAGACAAGCATGCTGTCACCGAAATTAAACCAATCGTACACCGGTGCAAAAAGGTACTGGGAAACCGGAAAATACCCGTGCTCCGCATAGACGCCGCGCTGTTGCAGCAGTGAATCTGTAGCGTTCATGCTGAAAAAAGCGACCATCAGAACAAATTCAATCACCAGAATCCAGTTCGCATCGTTTTTAGGCCAGCCAAAAAGCTCTTTCATCGTAAGCCTTTTCACTCCGTAGAAATTACGGCGGATAAAGAAAACGATTACCGCAAGCAATACGAGAAAAGCCATGATTTCCAGTGTTGCAGTAAAAACACTGTATGCTGTTTCGCCAATTATTGATGCAAGAAAACGGTGTGTACCGAAGATTCCGTCGACAATTATTTCAATAAGCTCGAGGTTAACGATGAGAAAGCCCACGTAAACAAGCATATGGAGAAAGCCTGCAATTGGTCTTGCTCCCATTTTGCTCTGTCCCAGCGCAACTCTTGTCATCGTCGCCCACCGCTCATCTCTACGGTCGGTTCTGTTTATTTCTTTACCGAGTTTTATGTTTCTGTAAATTTCGCGAAGACTTCGGAAAAACAGACCAAAACCTACCACTAAAAGGATGACGAAAAGGATATTATCCAAATATTGCATTTATTCTGATTTATCGGTGTTCTTACCAAATACGGAGAAGTTCAGATATCTCTTGGGGTTCTCTTTTATATCAACCACCAGCGCATTGAGATTTTTCGAGGTTTGCTCGAGATTATTGTAGAGTTCCTCATCTTTCAGCACCTTCCCAAGACTTCCTTCGCCTCTGTCCATTGAAGCGATTACGCTGTTGAGATTATTCACCGTTCTGTCCAGGTTGGCGATGGTGGCGTTCAGTTTCTGCGTATCGATACTTTCAGCGAGCGTTCCGTATTTATCAATGGCCACATCAGCGGAACGGACAGCAATACTGGCATCATCCAAAACCTGCTGAAGACGCGGATCGTTGTTGGCAAGCAATGTATTCACATTTCGTGAAGCACCATCCAAAGTATTAACCGTACGGTTAAGATTCAGCAGTAATGCCCGAATTTCCGCGCGGTTTCTCTCGTCAAGAACCCTGTTTGCATTGTTTGCAAGTGAATCAACAGTTTTCAGCGCAGCCTGTAACTGATCTTTAACCGGACCGACCTGTTCCGAAAGACCTTCAAGCATCGACGCTTTGTACCCGCTTTGCAGCGTATCGCCGTCAACGGCAAAAGGTGTTCCGTACTTCAGATTAATTCTCAATGATTTACCCGACATGATTCCGGGCTCGAAAATTTCTACAGTAGATTTTTTCGAAAACTCAAAATCATTGTTCACCGTTAATTTTACTACAAAGAAAACTTCACCGTTTTTCCTGGTTTGCGGAAGAATCTCGTCAACCTGCCCTACTTTCAGACCATTAATGGTTACGGGGCTACTCTTTTCCAGCCCTTCTACGTTGTCATATTTCGCGAAAAAAATATTATCTGTAGTAAATAGATTTTTCCCTCTCATGAACTGAAACAGAAAAATAAATCCGGCAATTGCCAAAACAGCGATGGCTCCTGCTTTTACTTCTTT
>JAEWOM010000185.1 GCA_023399675.1 Bacteroidota bacterium | reverse complement strand
GTACACACGCCGCCAGTTCGCCGCCCGTTAAGACAAAGTCCCCGATTGATATGTTTTTCGTTACATGCAGATCGCGCACGCGTTGGTCAATTCCTTTGTAATGTCCGCAGATGAATATCAGATTCTGCTTAATTGAAAGCGTATTCGCGATTTTTTGCGTGAGTGTTTCGCCGTCGGGTGTCAGATAAATCACTTCATCATATTTGCGCTCCAGTTTCAGTTCTGTGATGCATTTGTCCAGTGGTTCCACCATCATCACCATGCCGGCGCCGCCGCCGTACATTTCGTCGTCAACCTGTCTGTGTTTGCCGATACTCCAGTTTCGCAACTGATGAAAATGAACTTCGGCTATCCCTTTCTCCATGGCCCGTTTTAAGATTGAAGCCTCAAACGGACTTTCCATCAGTTCCGGAAGTACACTAATGATATCGATTCTCATTGTTCGGTTCTGTTTTTTTTATTTGGCAGAATAATCAGGCGAAGCGAGCTGTCGCGGTTGATGTAGCTCCACATCCAGTTGAAGAAAATGGCCAGTTTATTCCGCACCGAAAGAATGAGCATGAGGTGAAGGAAGATCCAGAAATACCAGGCGAAAATTCCCTGAAATTGAAAGCGCGGCAAATCAACCACGGCGCGGTGTTTACCTATGGTTGCCATGCTTCCACGGTCCTCGTATTCGTATTCCTTCCATTCGCTCTCCGATTTTTTCAGAATATTTTTTCCGAGATTTTTCCCCTGATTGATAGCGACGTTTGCCACCTGCGGATGACCCCGGGGATATTTGGGCGTTTCCATATACGCGATATCGCCGATCGCAAAAATATTGGGGTAGCCCATGATTCTGTTGTACCGGTCTGTACGGTAGCGGTTATTCACCATTACTTCCGAATTCAGTCCTGCAACGACATTTCCGGTAACACCGGCTGCCCAAATGACATTGTTGGCCTCAATTTTTTTCCCGCTGGCAAGAAAAACATGGTCACCATCGTAATCGGTAACGCGTTCGCCACTTAAAAAACGCACTCCGAGATCGAGAAGGTATTTCTCTGATTTATCCTGCGATTCCTGACTCATGACGCTGAGTGGCTTTTCGGTGGAACTCACCAGGATAATGTTCAGATTACTGAAATTCATGTGAGGATAGTCCCGTGGAAGAATATCCTTTTTCATTTCCGCGAAAGCGCCGGCAAGTTCAACGCCGGTTGGTCCACTGCCTACAATAACAATATTCCAGTTGCCGTCGTCGCTTCGTTTGCGTTCCATCATCAGCCTTTCGAAAGTGAGCAGCACATGATTGCGAATCGCTATTGCTTCCTGCGTGTTTTTCATTCCGTAAGCAAGCGACTCCATTTTTTCGTTACCGAAAAAGTTCGTTTTACATCCGGTTGAAATGATGAGTTTGTCGTAAGTGAAGTCGGCATCAGCGGTAACAATCCTGTTCTGTTCCGGAATGATTTTCTGCACTTCAGTCATCCGGAACTGAGTGTTACGTGAACGCTGAAATATTTTGCGGAAAGGAAAAGAAATATTGGAAGGCTCAATTCTGCCACATGCTACCTGATAAAACAACGGCTGAAACATGTGATGATTTACCCTGTCTATCAGGATCACCTTCTTACGTTTGTTGTTGAGCGTTTTTGCAAGCTGAAGTCCGGCAAAACCACCTCCGATGATGACAATTTTTTCGCGGGGTTGCATCGTACAAAATTAAACAAAAGGAACGGACCTGATGTTTCACAACTATTGAGTTTTTGTATATCTGTCTGCCTGCTTCATCAATCTGTAAATGGTAAATTTGCAGCATGTACAGGTTTTCATTTTCAGCATCGCGGTTGTTGTGTATATTGGCACTGGTTTTATCTTCGACGCTGTTTGCACAGCAGTTTAAGGCAAAAGTTATTGCCGTGAAGGACGGTGATACGGTAGTGGTCCTGTTGGAACAAAAACCGGTAACAGTTCGGCTGGAGCATGTGGATACACCGGAGAAAAAGCAAGATTATGGTACTGCTGCAAGAAAATTCGTCTCTGATTTCTGCTTCGGGAAAGTGGTGCAGGTCATCGGCAACGGGAAACGGGACAGAAACGGAAGGATTATCGCTGAGATTTTCTACAAAAATCAGAATTTAGGAAAAGAACTCGTAAGAAACGGTTTGGCCTGGCATTATAAAAAATATTCGAAGAACAGCGTTTATGCAGAACTTGAGATTATGGCGAGAAAGAAAAGAAAGGGGCTTTGGAAAGATGAAAATGCTGTTGCTCCCTGGCTTTGGCGTGTTAAAAAGAAACCGGCAAAAGCTCTGAAACCTGCAGCATAAAGAAAGCTATATTACTGAAAGGCTTTGACTGCTTTAAGGATGGGTCTTCAGTTTTTTTCCTTATTTTTACCAGATAACCAACAAAATTATTATTATGGGTAAAGGTGACAAGAAAACACGCAGAGGAAAAATTACAGCCGGAAGCTATGGAAAAGTTCGGCAGAAAAGAAAAAAATCTGCTACTGCAGTTCCGGTGAAAGTCATGGATGAAAACGAAAAAACAGCTCCAAAAGCTAAGGTTCGAAAGAAAGTAGGGGAGCCGACAGAGCCGACAGAAAATGCTGAGTAAATAAAAAAGCCGCAAGATTGCGGCTTTTTTATTAAGGTTACTGAAAGAATAGATTATCTTCCGCCAAGGATAGAACCCAGCAATCCGCCAAGTCCGCCTTGCTGCTGCTGTTGCTGGCCTCCGCCAAGCACGCCTCCGATAATATCGTTCAGTGGATTTCCGGATGACTGCTGCATTTCGCCGCCGCCAAGAACCTGACCCAAAATATCATTCAGAGGATTGGAAGGCTGAGCCTGTGCCTGATTTGCTGCGCCCCCAAGAATTCCGCCTAATAAGTCTCCCAGTCCGCCGGAGTTAACACCGTTTGACTGCTTTTCGCGGCCGATATAACCCATAATGAGTGGAGCAAGCATCCCGAGGATAGGACCGATCTTACTCATGGAAATTCCGGTTTGTTCCGACAGTGAATTTTCTACTGTAGTTTTCTTCTGACCGAAAATGTGGTCCAGAATCGAACTTCCTTCCTGTTCGCGTGCCTCAGCCTGTGAAGGATCATCGAGGATACTTCCGTCGTGGTCTCTGTCCAGCGCATTATTCAGTGCTTCCGCTTCATTTTTGTCGGCAGCTTTGTTTTTCAGATAAGAAATAACCAGTGGGGCCGCAACTGCCATCAGTGCAATGATCTGATTTCTGGAAACCCCGAATTTGTTTTCGGCCTGAGAAGCCACCTGTGAACCGGCTGAACCGGTGATTAAATCTAATAAATTCATAGTTTTATTCTTTTAATTAGTATGAAATGAAATCAAATTTATTCAAAAAAACCGACCTAAGCATATCCTGAACCTGATAAAGTTTTGTTAAAGTTCACGAATTTCCCCGTCTGTTTTACCTTTGGCCTTATGCAGCACAATGTATTCTTCCGCGATCCTGGTCATCCAGTGAATCGGCTCCGGTGCGGTCTTTTTATCCATCGTAAATT
>JAEWOM010000167.1 GCA_023399675.1 Bacteroidota bacterium | reverse complement strand
GGATGATACGGAGAATGCTTTAATGAAAAAATTCGGCGGAAATGCTGTGTTCCATGACTCGAGAAGCAAAGCAATGCTGCAAAAGAATCTGAAGATTTACTGTGAGGAACATTTAAAACTGAAAGTTGACAATCAGTTTATTAAACTGCATTTTCTCGGATTTGAAGAAGATTCTGAAGCAGTACAGATTTACCTTGAAAGCGCGCCGGTCAAAAATCCGAAGAAAGTAGAAACAGCGGTGAGTTTTCTTTACAACCTTTTCGATGATCAGATTAACATCATTCACATAATCGTGGACGGAAAAAGACAGAGCCACAAACTGAGTTATCCGGACCGTTATCTTTACAAAAATTTTTAGATCAGTTTTGAAATGAAGCGTTGACTTCCGCACACCGGAGCGACAGATCCGGAAAAAAATCGTCAAACTGCTGTTGTAAAACGCTCTTATTTCGAATAAACGGTTCCAAAACAGGCAGATTTTCGTTCAGAAACTTTGCTTTCCGCAAAACATTTTTCATCGAAAAATCAATACCCCAGTCGTAACGGTAATTATAGAGCCAGTTGTCTCTTTCCATGTAACTGAGCATGCGAATCAAGCCTTGCGGCAGCATTTCCTCATGCCTTCTGAGCACCGAATACACCCGCTGCGCATGTTCTCTCAAAATACTGTCTCTCAAAGAATTAGCTAAAAAATAATCAAATGCAACATCAACAAAAGCGCCTGCATACAAACCGACTATCGGCCTGAAACTGTCCTTAGCAAGATGAACGGCAGGATGCGCATCCGTATAGGTATCAATTTCCCGGTGCAGCCGGATTCCCTGCTGAAATTCTTCCGGAAAACTGAAGCGTTCCCTGTTGCGTATAAAATCCTGCAAAAACTGCCCGACAATCTGCTCGTCGGTAAAACTGAGGTAGCTGTGGGCAAGAAAATTCATATCAGATTATTAAAACAGCCGCTCGTGAAACTCTTCTATTTTACTTACTTCCTCAATGTTAATTCCGAATTTCTTTTTCGGAATTTTATTCAGATTGGAAATAAAAATCTTATCGTATCCGAGTTTTTCCGCTTCTGAAATACGGAATTCAATCTGTGGTACCGGCCTGATTTCGCCACTTAAACCGATTTCCCCGGCAAAACAATATTTCTCCGGCACCGCAACATCTTCGTTGGATGACAGAATCGAGGCAATCACTGCCAGATCGAGCGCGGGATCATCGGTTTTAATTCCCCCGGTAATATTCAAGAAAACATCTTTGGCACCGAGTTGAAAACCTGCTCTTTTCTCTAAAACAGCAAGCAGCATATTCAGTCTTTTCGAATCGAATCCGGTACAGCTTCGCTGCGGTGTTCCGTACACTGCTGTAGAAACAAGTGCCTGAATTTCCAACAGCATGGGCCGGTTTCCTTCCAGCGTGACAGCGATTGCGTTGCCCGAAAGTTCTTCAATTTTTTTTGTGATGAGTATCTCAGAAGGATTTTTTATTTCTTTGAGACCCTGCGTGATCATTTCATAAATACCGATCTCTGCAGTGGAACCGAAACGGTTTTTCTGTGCCCGAAGCAAACGAAATAAATGGTTGCGGTCTCCGTCAAAATTAAGGACCACATCCACCATATGCTCCAGGACTTTGGGACCGGCGATCTGACCGTCTTTGGTGATGTGCCCCACCAGAATAATCGGAATTGCGTGTTCTTTGGCGAATTTTATCAGCTCGTTACTGCATTCCCGTATTTGCGACACCGTACCGGGCGAACTTTTCAGTGCCTGCGAATGCAAAGTCTGTATGGAATCCACAATGAGTAAATCCGGCTGAAGTTTTTTCGCTTCATGAATTATTTTTTCTACAGAAACTTCGGTAAACAGAAAACAGTCGGGATTCTGTACATCGGTCAGTCGGTCGGCGCGCATTTTTATCTGCGCAGCACTTTCCTCGCCGGAGACGTAGAGTATCCGTTTCTTCATTTTCAGGGCCAGCTGAAGAAGTAGAGTTGACTTTCCAATGCCGGGTTCGCCGCCAATCAAAATGACCGAACCGAGGACGATTCCGCCTCCCAAAACACGGTTCAGTTCTTCGGATACGGTTTTAATTCGTGGTTCATCAGACGTTTCCACGTCTATGATGTTGATGATATGGTTTTTCTTTTTGTCGGCGCCAGTCCGAGCGACCGATTTTTCAACGATTTCTTCTACAAGTGTATTCCACGATCCACAGTTTTTACACTGACCGTGCCACTGTGGAAACTGCACACCGCAGTTCTGGCAATAATATGCTGTTTTGAGTTTGGCCATTTTGAAAATATCTGCAAATTACAAATACATGAAGACAAAAAACAAAAACCGCCGGAAAAAGATGTCCGGCGGTAAAATAGAAGTGAAATATATAAGGAGCAGCATTGCTGCGATTTAACTATTAGATATTATCAATTTCGAATAGTTAAATACAAATCCTAATTTATTTCAATTTTTTTTGCAGTTATCGATACAAATCCTTTAAACACTTTAGAAATAATACCAAAAATTCGAATCATAACGTTTTGTGAATTCCTTCATACATTTTTGTGAAATCATCTGCAGTCTTACAATCGTGATTGGTTTACCTTTGCTGTACGGAATTCTTGGTACTTTTTCGCTCGAAGTAAATGTCGTTCCATCATTGTAGGTAGCAGTCCAGTTATATTTAAAGGCACTGCCTTCTACCTCCGGAAACAGGCTGACCGTATTGGCATCGTATTTTATTTCGTTAAAATTGGTTGCCGGAATATCGCAAACGGGAGTTGCAGGAGGAGGAGCAACTTCAACACCACTTGCCGGATCTTCCACCGCAACAGGAACCGTACCTGAAGCGGCAGGTTTTGCTGCAACAACATCGATATTTGTTGAACATTGCGAAAGACCCTGAGGAGTAAGCACCGCAAGTGAAATCACCTGCCTTCCCGGAACATTGGCTACCATTTTAACCGTTTTCAATCGCGAGTCGCCCTTTATTGTTGCTGAATTACCCACGGCAACCCAGAGATGGCATTCGCTGCACTGCGCTTCTGTACCGGCAGCAGTCAGCGTTACTTCTTCTCCAACGGATGTGCTGGTAACTCCTTCAATAGTACATTGCCCGAAAAAAGGGAGCATTACACCCAAAAACAGTAATGTTAAGAACTTTTTCATAATAAGTATTTTTTTGTTTACACCTGAATAACGCCCAGGTTAAATTTTTCCATATGCGGATTATGATTTGCCGCTTCTATACCCATGGAAATCCATTTTCTCGTGTCGAGCGGATTGATGATTGCATCCGTCCAGAGTCTTGCCGCCGAATAAACAGCCTCCGTTTGTTTCTGATATCTTTTTGAGATGGTATCCAAAATTTCC
The DNA here is from genome assembly GCA_023399675.1 of Bacteroidota bacterium. Taxonomy (GTDB): domain Bacteria; phylum Bacteroidota; class Bacteroidia; order Flavobacteriales; family Weeksellaceae; genus JAEWOS01. The sequence goes on along the minus strand of JAEWOM010000167.1, from coordinate 2,466 downwards.
TGATGCTGCTCTTCTGTAATTTCCTGACCCTGCTTTTTCAGTGCAGATTCCTGAATCTGAGCCAGTACTTTTGCAGCCTGGGCGCCGCCCATTACCGCAAGATCAGCCCAAGGCCACGCAACAATTAAACGCGGATCATAAGCCTTGCCGCACATCGCGTAGTTTCCGGCCCCGTAAGAATTTCCGGTAATAATCGTGAATTTCGGAACAACTGAATTACTGACCGCATTCACCATCTTAGCACCGTCTTTTATAATGCCGCCATGTTCAGATTTGGAACCGACCATAAAGCCGGTAACATCCTGCAGAAAGACCAGCGGAATTTTTCGCTGATTGCAGTTGGCGATGAATCTGGTGGCTTTATCGGCAGAGTCAGAATAGATCACACCTCCAAACTGCATCTCTCCTTTTCCGCTTTTTACGAGTTTACGGTGATTGGCCACGATACCGACACTCCAACCGTCGATCCGCGCTGTTGCACAGATAATGGTTTTGCCGTAATCTGCCTTATACTCCTCGAATTCTGAATTATCTACCAGGCATTTGATGATTTCCAGCGTGTCATATTGCTCCGCACGGGAAACCGGAATAATGCCAAAAATATTGGACTGCTCCACTTTCGGCAGTTGCGGTTCAATACGGTCGAAGCCTGCTTTTTCAGTACTTCCAACAGACTTCATGATATTTTTTATTCGGTCCAGCGCATCTTTGTCATCTTTTGCTTTGTAATCCGTAACCCCGGAAATTTCACAATGCGTGGTTGCACCTCCGAGTGTTTCGTTATCAATATTTTCAGCGATTGCGGCCTTTACCAGGTAACTTCCGGCAAGGAAAATTGAACCTGTTTTATCCACGATCATCGCTTCATCGCTCATAATCGGCAGATAGGCACCGCCGGCTACGCAACTTCCCATAACTGCAGAGATCTGAATTATTCCCATCGAGCTCATCTTCGCATTATTTCTGAAAATTCTGCCGAAATGCTCTTTATCCGGAAAAATTTCGTCCTGCATCGGCAGATAAACACCGGCACTGTCTACCAGGTAAATGATCGGAAGACGGTTTTCCATAGCAATCTCCTGTGCGCGGAGATTCTTTTTACCGGTAATCGGGAACCACGCGCCTGCTTTTACAGAAGCATCATTTGCAACAACCAGGCACTGCCTGCCCGAAACATAGCCCATAACCACTACAACTCCGCCGCTCGGACAGCCGCCGTGCTCCTCATACATTTCGTATCCTGCAAACGCACCGATTTCTATCGATTCTGAACCGCTGTCCAGTAAATAATCGATTCTTTCGCGTGCGGTCATTTTTCCTTCATCGCGCAGTTTTTGGAGTCGTTTTTCGCCTCCCCCCTTCTTCACTTCTGCAAGTAACTTGTTCAGTTGTGACAGTTTCAGTTTGTTCTGATCTTCTCTTTTATTAAATTCTAAATCCATTAATACGTGGCATTTTTAGGAGCTTAAAGATAGCTAAAATAAGCCAAAACCCCTACTGATGCGATAAAGCAGATAATCAGCTGTAAAACAAAGAATTATCTTAACAAAGTTTAACATAATCGATACCCATAGAACGGCAATATTCTGCACATCACTGCGTTTAAATATCTACTGATAATTGAATCCCCAAGATTTATTCAGTTTCATAAATTCTTAGTTAAATAGTTGATGATCCTGCAGCGTATGCTGCAGGATTTTCTTTTCCCAATTGAATACGGCTAAGTATATCATCCCAAACTTTTAGCCCGGATTGAAGCGTAAATCCTTTTTTCGGTTTGGAAATCGTGCAGAGGCAAAAAAGATTGCAGCGGAAAGCCGGTGAATCTGTTGGGAAAAAACCGGAACGTGTTGCTCCTAAAAAAATATCATTATTAATGAGCGGAAACGTATTTTTGTATGTTTAAATTTTCATGAAAAAATCCGCTCTTTTCCGGCTGCATTTTATTGTATTTCTTTGGGGATTTACAGCGATACTCGGTAAACTGATCTTAGCCAATGCGCAAATTCTCGTTTTTTACCGGATGTTATTCGCTGCGCTGTTTTTGGCGCTTTTTGCCGTTTTCATTAAGAAAGAAAGCATCCGGGTTCCGCGAAAACTCGCTTTACAGCTGCTGGCAGTGGGCGGTATGATGGCTTTTCACTGGCTTTGTTTTTTTCACTCGATAAAAGTCTCCAATGTAGCCATTGCACTGAGTTGCCTTTCTCTTTCGACACTGTTCGTTTCTTTGCTGGAACCGATTATATTCAAAAGAAAGATCGATCTGTCGGAAATCATTATGGGGCTGGTGATTGTGGGCTGTATGGCGATGATCTTCCGGGTGGAATTTCATTATAAAGAAGGTATTTTTTTCGGCATTCTCACAGCAATTGGGGGTGCAATTTTTTCCGTTTTCAATGGTAAACTGTACGGAAAAACCTCTTCAACAAACATCATTCTGTACGAAATTGGCGGCGGCTGGTTTCT
>JAEWOM010000143.1 GCA_023399675.1 Bacteroidota bacterium | reverse complement strand
TTGGTATCAAGAATTACCCTGATTTTGTAAATCATTATAATTTGCTTTGTGCGTAAGTTCTAAATTATCGATACAAATATATAATAAATAGCAGGGTGTGAAAAAAAAATAACAGCCAAAATTTCCTTTAAAAACTGTTAAAATTCCTTTATTTTATCGGCTTTCTGAGTGTAAATGAAAATTTGGTCCCTTCGAGATACTCGCTTTTTACAGTTATCGGTTCTTTGTGTGCTTCCATAATGTGCTTTACAATAGCCAAACCAAGTCCGGAACCGCCTTCTCTTCGGCTTCTGGAACTTTCCACACGGTAAAAACGTTCGAAAATCCTTGGAAGCGCATCGCGTTTGATACCCATTCCGTTGTCTTCCACTTCTACCAGAACATGGCCGTTCTGTTCTTTTGTATGAACGATAACAACGGCGTTTTCCCTGTTGGAATAATACACTGCATTGCTGATGAGATTCACGAGTACCTGCGAAATCCGCTGTTTGTCTGCATGAACTTTCAGCACGGGCGATGAAGACAGCAACTGCATTTTGGCTCCTTTCTTTTCCGCTTCCAGATCCAGCAGGTCAAGTGCATCCTTGGCGACGGCATTGATATCGAAAACTGAAAAATTCAATGTGATTTCTCCGGATTCGTACTGGCTGATCGCATCCAGATCCTGAACAATGCTCAATAACCTTTCCACCGACTGCCCGATTCGGTGCAGATATTTATCGCGGATCGAAAGATTTTCGACACCGCCGTCCATCAGTGTTTCCACGTATCCCTGAATGGAAAACAGCGGCGTTTTGAGCTCATGCGAAACATTGCCCACATATTCCTTACGGAAAATCTCCATTTCTTTCATCGTATCGATTTCCGTAGCGTTTCGCACCTGCAGTTCAGATACGCGTTCTCCCAAAGTGGTGAAACTCATACTTTCCCGGTTTTCCTGAATGAGTTCGGTCGGCAGAATGGTTGAGATCCGCTGAATCTGCTTTTTTCCGTAATAACTGAACAGAAAATCGAGCACGAGATAATTGAGCACAAGCATGATCAGCAATGAAAAAAGCAGTGTTCCGATCAGCAGTTCGCTGTGCAGAAAATACTGATTGGCATAGTAAAACAGAATCGCCACGATGAACATCGCGATGGTGATGGCTATTGCAGCATAAAATGTCAGTCGGTGAAATTTCAAAAATCAGATTTTATATAAATATAAAAAAAATTGCTGCACCACAGTACAGCATAAATGATGAAAAAGGAAAGGGTCAGACTATGAGTTTATATCCGATTCCCTTCAGTGTCTGGATACTGTCTATTCCCAGTTTTTCGCGCAGACGGCGGATGTGTACGTCGATTGTACGCTCACCCACGATCACGTCGTTTCCCCAAACTTTTTCCAGTATTTCTTCTCTTTTAAACACTTTATCGGTGTTGGAAGCCAGCAAATACAGCAGGTCAAATTCTTTTTTCGGAAGCAGGTATGGCTTTCCGTTTTTTGAGACCCGAAAGTTATCGCGGTCGATAATTAAATCCCCTATTTCGAGAACTTTGGCGTTCTGCGCGACCTGACTGGTCAACTGCAGTAAAGCATTAACCTTAGAGATAAGTACTTTAGGCTTGATTACTTTTACAATATAATCGTTGGCTCCTGCATTATACCCGGCAAGTTGCGAAAACTCTTCACCGCGTGCCGAAAGAAATACGATAAGAGTCTTCTGCAGCTCTTTTATCTGGCGCATTTCCTGGCAGGTTTCAATTCCGTCCTTTTCCGGCATCATCACATCAAGCAGAATAAGATCAGGCGTAATATTTTTGGCCATTTCTATTCCTTCATTACCATTGGTTGCGGTATGAACTTCATATCCCTCCTTCTGTAAATTATAGGACAGAATTTCCAGAATATCCTGTTCATCATCAACCAGCAAAATTTTCTTAGCGCTCATCGTCACAGTTTCTCCTTTCAAATTTAGGCAAATTTAATATCGCATTAACATAAGGCGGCAAAGTTCACAATAAATTAATATACGGATGATTCTGTTAAAAATTACTTAAAGATTATTTAAGAGGAAGTAAACCGTGCCTTGACGTACATCTGAGGACCTTTGCGGCAAATAAAAAGTAAAGAGTAACGAATGAAAACAAGTAAATTAAGCATTGGAGTTTGTTTCCTGCTGTCTTCAGCAACGATGCTTTATTCACAGGTGGTACCGAATGATACGGTTAGAAACGAGAAGGAACTGGAAGGAGTAGTCATTCAGGGGAATGTCAGCAGAAAAACAGAGGCTGCAATTCTGGGTGAGCAGAAAAGAGCAGTAATCCAGAAGCAGGCCGTAGGAACCGAAGAAATCTCCAGAAAAGGTATTTCCAATGTAGAAGCAGGCCTCCTGAAAGTAACCGGAATCACCGCTGTTGAAGGACGCGGATTATTTGTAAGAGGTCTGGAAGAAAGATATAATTATCTTCTCATCAACGGACTCGGATCACCAAGTAATAACCCGTTCCAGAAAATTATCGCACTGAAGCAGTTTCCAACAGATGTTGTCGGGAAACTCAATATTTATAAGACGTTTAATGCCAATCTGTATGGTGACTTCGCCGGTGCAACCTTTGATGTGGAAACACTGACGGTTGACAGGCCTTTTACGAAAGTAGAATTCGGCGTGGGTGTGAATACGCAAACCACTTTCCGAAACGGATTTCTGATGTCTGAAGGTGCAGGCGGAATGCGCGGATATATGGGCTTAAATGCCGAAGACAGACAGCTTCCGTCACAAATCAGAGATTACAGACCTTCCAATTACGCTTTTTCAGGTCAGGAAGGAATCAGTGCGTTCAAAGACAGCTGGAATGTTGATGAAGTAAAAGCATTGCCAAACACCAGCATCGGATTCACAACTGCACAGAAATTCAAAGCCGGTGAAAACGGTAACATGAATTTTATGCTGTCCCTGAACCAGAGTTCCGATTATCAGTACCGCGAGGGCTGGAAAAACCAGTACAAAAACTTCGGAAATGAAATTGTACTGAATAACCTTCTTCGCAGAAAAGATTTTAACTATGAAACGGAGTCTTCCGCACTGTTCGGATTAGGTTATAAAAACAACAGATCCGGAACCAGCCTTGCTTTTAACGCCATCTATCTTCAGAACAGCAACAATATGATCCAGGATTACCTGGGTTATAAAAACAACAATGTTCAGAATATCAGATTTTTCCGTACAAACCAGCAGGACATTTCCAGATTCCTCGATCTCCAGCTTTTGGGTTCACAGGATTTCGGCGACAGACATACCGTGAGAGCCGGGGTTAGTTATGTGATGAACAGATACCAGCAGCCGGACAGAAAAATTCTTGAGGGAAGTCCGGAAGATTTTAACGGAAATATGCTTCCGGAAGACCAGTTGCTCATCAGCTATGGTGGAAACAATATAATCCGCCAGTATCTCGACGTGAGTTCGAAATTTTACGGTTCCGGATTTGCCGAGTACAGCGTAGGACTTGGAAGCAAAGAAGACAGAAGAAAATATCCGGTACGTGTAACCTTAGGATACAACGGTTTTGCGGATATGCGGGACAATTCCTACCGCTTCATCTTCGGTAAACCATCTTCCGGTGCAACGGGATTCTTCCAGATCAACAAAAACAACCCAGAAGCAACTTTCCAGGCGGATCTTCTGAACGGAATGTTTAACTATACAGAGGAATCTGATGCCTATCTTCCATTCACAAATATTTATCAGTTCGTAAATGCCGGATACGGAACGGTTAACTATAAACCGAATGAATCCTGGGATATCCTTTTGGGAGGTAGATTCGAAAACGACATGTCGATCATCCGATATAACAGACAGGGCGTACCGGAACGCAGCACAATTGCAAAAAACAATAATTATTTCCTGCCTTCACTGTCGATAAAAAATGCGCTGAACAGCAGAAACAACATCAGGTTTTCATTCAGCAAAACCATTACGAGACCGGTTCTGATTGAAACAATGCCGATTTCGTATATCAACCCGGATAATGAATCCATCGTTGGTAATCCGAATATTCAGAACAGTGAAAACTACAACGTCGATCTGAAATGGGAACTTTACCCTACCAACAAAGAAATCTTCGCCGTAAACCTATTCGGAAAGAGAATCGACAATGCTATTGAAAGATCTTTTGTAACGTCCGGTGACGCGAACGGTGTTACCGTTACTTTCTACAATGCGCGCCGTGCAATACTTGCCGGTGTGGAACTGGAAGCGATTCTCGGGCTGAACAGAATTTCAGAAACCCTCTCCAATTTCTATCTGGGGGCTAACGCTACGGTGATGTACTCCGATGTGGAACGCAGCGACGAACAGCTGAGACTGGAACTGCCGGAAGGAATGACTGTGGACCAGCTTCATAAGCGCGGACTTCAGGGTGCATCGCCGTACACAATCAATGCAGACCTGAAATACGAAGTGAAAAACCGCAACAACCTGAACAGAACCCTATCCCTTGTTTACAACGTTTCCGGTTCTAAAATCTTTGCAGTAGGCAGTGCAGGAACAGATAATTATTACGAAAGACCTTTCAGTGCGCTGGATATCATCTATCAGGAGCAGTTCACCAAAAACTGGAATCTGAAACTCGGGGTGCAGAACATCCTGAACAGAAGATATCAGATTCAGCTCGGCGACGAGAATTATGTACCGGTAAACATCAACGATAACTATCAGTACACCGATTACTTCAGAGGAATTACTTTCAACGCAACCGTAGGATATACATTTTAAACAATAAGACCGAATTACTAACAAAGAAATTTATAAAAATGAAAAAACAGGTAACAACACTTTTGGCAGCTGCCGTTCTTACAGTAGGACTTACATCATGTACAATCGATATTAACGACGGAATGCAGGGCGGACAGCCAACTGCTACTACAACGGCTTCAGTACTGGAAGGAAGCGGTAAACTTTCAGGAACGATCACGCAGAACATTCTTGTAAAAAAAGGAACTTATGAACTGGACGGAATCGTAAAAATCACCGGCGGTGCAACGCTGACCATTGAACCGGGCGCAAGATTTATCGCAGCTACGAACAAATCCAGCTCACTGGTAATTCTTCAGGACGGAAGAATCAATGCTTCCGGAACTGCTGATGAACCGATTGTATTCACCACCAATTCCAAAACGCCGGGAGACTGGGGCGGAATCACCCTGTACGGAAACGCGCCGATCAAAGCACTTAACGGAAATACACAGGCACTTTCAGAAGACGGAAATGCAGTTTATTACGGTGGTAATGATGCCAATTCAAACTCAGGCGTACTTCGTTATGTTCGTGTAGAATATGCCGGAAAGAAAATCAACGACGGAACGTCTGAAACCAATACCTTTACGTTCTATTCAGTAGGTGCACAAACAGTTCTTGAAAATCTTGTAGCTTACAAAGGAACTGATGATGGCTTCGAATGGTTCGGTGGAACTGCAAGCGGAAAAAACCTCGTTGCCTACGGAAACTATGACGATTCTTTCGACTGGCAGGATGCGTGGAGCGGACAGAACAACACCAACTGGTACGCATTCCAGACAGGAATCGGAAACTTCGGAATGGAAATCGAAGCTTCTTCAAACATCGATAATGTGGCACCTAAAGTGTCGAATATTACACTGATCAGAGAAGCCGGAACAAACCCGGAAGCACCTAATTCACCGGAAATTTCTGCAATTCAGTTCAAAAAGCAGGGTTCAGGTGTCTTCAGTAACGTGTACATCAGCGGATATACCGATATCGGAACTCAGAAGGCATATGCTGTGCTGATTCAGGATGCTACAACAGAAACCAACCAGGTACTTACCAATAAAATCAAGGTAGAACCGATGACTTACCTGTCAGGAAGCAATGCAGGAGTTTGGGGTTATGGATACAGCCAGCCGAACCCGAAATCCTTCACCAATGCTGCTACTGTAACAAAAGTAGCGCTTACACCAGGAAACTGGGCGAATGTAGACGGTGTAAACCTGCTTGCAAACCTGTAAGATCACACACAAATCATTTTAAATTTTCAGTAAAACCGTTCCTTTGGGAGCGGTTTTTCGTTTTCAGTTCATTGGTTTACCCGGGCTTGCTTCACTTGCCGTTTCAGTCGAATTTTTATATTTTCGCTTTTTAAAGGCCTGCTGAAATGGTATATGATTTAGAACAGGAAAACAAGGAAATCCTATCGCGGTACAGGGATCTGATTTCCAATACCTACCGAACGCTGAATGAAGACCAGAACAGGCTGATCCGGAAAGCTTTCGATGTAGCACTGGATGCGCACAAAGACCAGCGCAGAAAAAGCGGTGAGCCGTACATTTATCATCCGATTGAAGTGGCTAAAATTGTGGCCAATGAAATTGGACTCGGAGCAACCTCCATCGCCTGTGCCCTTCTTCACGATGTAATTGAGGACAGCGAATACACCTACGAAGATATCCGCAAACTTTTTGGCGAAAAAATTGCCGGTATCGTTAACGGGCTCACGAAAATCTCGGTGATGAATCATCAGAATATTTCGATACAGTCTGAAAATTACCGCAAACTGCTGCTGACGCTTTCTGAAGATTTCCGTGTTATCCTGATAAAAATTGCCGACAGACTGCACAACATGCGGACCTTGCAGAGCATGGCTCCGGACAAGCAGAAAAAAATAGCATCAGAAACGGTGTACATCTATGCACCGCTGGCTCACCGACTGGGATTCTATACCATAAAATCTGAGTTGGAAGACCTTTCTCTTAAATACAACAACCCGGATGTTTTTAAAGAAATTACCGATAAGCTCGAAGTGGCAAATGAAAGGCGCCAGGAATATATCAAAGAGTTTATCCAGGAAGTTTCGCACCGTCTGAAAGAAGAAAACCTGAATTTCACGATAAAAGGTCGTGCAAAAGCGATTTCTTCGATTTACCGGAAGATGCTGAAACAGGGCGTTACCTTCGAAGAGGTATTCGATAATTATGCGATCAGAATCATCTATAAATCGGATGCGAAAAACGAAAAATTCATCGCCTGGAAAATTTATTCGATTGTAACCGACCTCTACCACAGCAATCCGTTGAGAATGCGTGACTGGATTTCACAGCCGCGATCCACAGGATATGAAAGTCTGCACCTGACGGTTTTAGGTCCGGATAAAAAGTGGATCGAAGTGCAGATTCGTTCAGAACGAATGGATGATATTGCAGAAAAAGGCGTTGCTGCACACTACCGGTATAAAGAAGGTTTCCAGAATTCCGATGAAAAGAATTTCGAACAGTGGGTCGCACAGATTCGTGAAGTGCTGGAAAACCAGCAGCACATGACGGCAACTGAACTGCTCGATGACATCAAACTGAACCTCTACGCAAAAGAAGTTTTCGTTTTCACGCCTGCGGGAGAGATAAAAATTCTGCCGGTCGGTTCCACTGCGCTTGATTTTGCTTTTTATGTGCATACAGAACTCGGCATGAAATGCCTTGGTGCAAAGGTAAACGGGAAACTGGTCCCGATTTCCTATGTTCTTCAAAATGGTGATCAGGTGGACATTCTCTCATCGCAGAATCAGAAACCGAAATCAGACTGGCTCGATATCGTCGTTACGTCCAAGGCCAAATCGAAAATAAAAAACTACCTGAACTCGCATAAAAACAATCTGGTTCAGGAAGGTAAAGAAGCGCTGCAGAGAAAAATGCGTCATGCGAAAATCAATTTCAACGATAGCGAAATCAACAAAATGCAGAAGTTCTTTAATTTCAAAACTTCTCAGGAACTGTTTCTGGCCTTTCAGAACGGAGCTTTGGACAGTGGTGATATCCGCAAATATGTTGAAAGCAAAAACGTATTCAGCAATCTCCTCAACCGTTTCCGAAAGCCGGCAGTAAAAAATCAGGAGGAAAAAACACCCGCAAGCAATCTCGACATGATTGTTTTCGGTAAAGATGAAGAAAAGTTGAACTACACCTTCTCCAAATGCTGTACGGTGATTCCGGGCGACAAAATTTTCGGCTTCATTACAATTTCGGAAGGGATAAAAGTTCATAACGATAACTGTCCGAATGCTATCAACCTTCGAGCACAGTACGATTACCGCGTGATGCCTGCAAAATGGGTGAACGCAGAAAGTTTTAAAAACCGTGTAAAAATTGAAATCGAAGGGCTGGACCGTATGGGAATGATCAATGATATTACGCAGGTCATCAGTAATTCCATGGGAATGGATATGAAAAGTATCTCCATTTCTTCCAATGACGGCATATTTACCGGCGACATCAATCTCGAAGTAAAAAATAGAAGCCAGCTTGAAGAAACTTTTAAACAGCTGAAAGAGATCAACGGGGTTTCGAAAGTAAAAAGAATATAACCAAACGAAAAACAGAACAAGAAGCAGAACAGTATGAAGTTGACCAAATATTTCCAGAATTTTTTTCACAGCAGCCAGTCATCCGGAATTTTGCTGCTTTTTTGTGTGGCAGTATCACTTCTGGTAGCCAATTCCAGCGCAGGTGATGAATTTCAGCGCATCCTGAATTATCAGTTGGGACCTTACACAACTGCTGTCTGGATCAATGACGGTTTGATGGCCGTTTTCTTCCTTTTGGTCGGTCTCGAAATAAAAAGAGAAATTGTAGAAGGTGAACTTTCGAGTTTCCGGAACGCTTCACTGCCCATATTTGCAGCGATTGGCGGTATGGTTGTCCCTGCACTGATCTACGTGTTTTTTACAGCAGGTACACCCTATTCTGCAGGCTGGGGAATTCCGATGGCGACCGACATTGCCTTTTCACTCGCGATTGTTTCAATGCTTGGACGGGGCGTTCCTGCGGCTGTAAAAATATTTCTGGCAGCACTGGCCATTGTGGATGATCTGGGCGCCATACTCGTAATTGCGATTTTTTATACAGAACAGCTTCACTGGAATTATTTGCTCCTGAGTCTGGGAGTACTGATCCTGCTTATCGCACTGAATTATTTTAAGGTTACGAAACATATTTTTTACATTATTCCGGGGATTTTCCTGTGGTATTTCATGCATCATTCCGGAATTCATGCAACCATTGCCGGTGTCATGTTAGCCTTCACGATTCCGACGAATGTTTCTACGGTTCAGATCTCGCCACTTGAAAAACTGGAACACATGCTTCACATGCCGGTTAATTTTCTCATCATGCCGATTTTCGCGCTGGCCAATAC
>JAEWOM010000138.1 GCA_023399675.1 Bacteroidota bacterium | reverse complement strand
CCGTATCCCGCAATCCACCCGTATACCGTACTACAGGCACGGTTCCGTAGCGCATCGCATACATCTGGTTTAATCCGCACGGTTCAACGCGTGACGGCATCAGCAGAAAATCGGCAGAAGCATAAATCTGGTGTGATAAATATTCTTTGTAGCCGATATCCAGTGCGAAATTGGAATAGAAATAACTCAGTTCAGCCAGTCTGTTTTCCAGATAGGTGTTTCCGGAGCCCAATACCATGATATTTACTGCGCCCGAAGTTTGCTCTATCGTTTTCCAGACGATTTCCGGAAGCAGATCCGCCCCTTTTTCTCCCGCAAAACGTCCAATGAAACCAACCAATGGCAAATCGGGATTCAGGCCGTACTGTTCGCACAGATCTTTTTTATTTAGCCACTTACCGTGCTGTGCATTTTCCGCGGAATAATTAAAATTAAGGAAATCATCTGAAGCCGGATCCCATACTTCCGTATCGATTCCGTTGATTATGCCGTATGCTTTCTGATGTTCCTGCTGAACGAGTGTTTCCAGACCTCTGAAATGATGAAAAAGTTCCTGAAGATAACCTCCCGAAACCGCATTAAAAGCATGACAGCACTTCAGCATGGTCGCCAGCGGATTAATGTATCCATCCCAATCCAGCAAACGTAAATCGATATTTCCGTCAATCCACGGGAAATAATGCAGCATATTCCAGCGCATTTGCCCCTGATATTCACCGTTATGAATCGTACCAATGGTTTTCACACCCTTAAGCAATCGAAATTCAGGACAGTTTTCTACCATAAACGGTATTAAACCTGTGTGATAGTCGTGACAGTGCAGCACATCCGGACGAATTTTCATCGCCGATAACCAGTGTAATACTGCGTGCTGAAAAGCAAGGAACTGATAGCTTTCGTCCTTGTATCCGTAGGGATTATCACGATCCAGTACACCCGGAATTCTTACAAGATAGAGTTCAAAGCCAAGCACATCCGTTTTTTCCTTCAATATTTGCACCTGAAGCATGTCCGGACCCTGATGAATAAATCCGTCGAAAACAATTTCGAATGAATTTTCGTGTACAAAAGGCTTCTGATATAAAGGCATCACCACTTTGGCATCAATCCCTTCAATTTTATTCTGGTATTTCGGAAGCGCTCCCACCACGTCGGCAAGTCCGCCAACTTTTGCAACAGGATAGCATTCCATGGATAGGTGATAAATCGTCATCGTAATCTTTTTGAATTTCTGGTTATTTCCGGATTAAATTATGGCTGTTATTTAATTAAAAATAATATTTACGGTGCAACACTACCCTTTTCATCAGTTCCATCGGAAGTTTTTGACTTAGATGTAGCGGTTTTCTTAGCCACAGTTGCTGTTGCAGATTTCGTAGTTTTACGTGCTGCCGGTTTTGCAGGAGGTGCAGCGTCTGTCTTTTTTGCGGCAGTTCTCCTGGCAGCGGTTTCTGTTTTTTCAACTTTTGCTGTCTTCGGCTCCTGCGTAACACTTTTTGTAACCCGCTTCACCGGAGTCTTGCGCGTGGCTGCCGGTGTTTTAGCCGTTCTGCTTTTTACCACTTTCTCAGCCGAAACCGGTGTTGTATTTTCTTTCTGAGCAGTTTCAGAAGCTGTAGTTTTAGTTCCGGATGTTTTTGTACCAACGGCTTTCTTAGGCGTTTTAGTAGATACGGCGCCTGTTTTACTCCTTGTTTCTTCGACAGTATTTTCCTCCACGGCTTCTGATGATATTTTATCTTCCGGACGGAAACCGGTAACAACACTCGCGGAAACAATGGTTTCTTTAACCTCCGGAGAATTAACTCGCGGCTTTCTGACCGTCGGTTTTGGTGGGTTTTTAACCGTAGTTTTACGTGTTACCGGCGGTTTCTTCGATTTTGCATCCTCAATCGCTTCTGCATTGATTTTCGTTTCCGGACGGTTTTCTGTTACAACATTTGCGGAAATCAGCGTAGAATCAGAATTCTTCGGAATCGCCTTCTTCCGGGGAGTCTTTGCCGGAGCGGCTGTTTTAGATTTACTCTTCGTTTCTGCCGTTTTCCGCACGGTTTTCCTGGTTTTCTTTTTCGGTTTCTGTTTCAGGACGACTCCGGCTAAAGGCGGAAGTTTTAATGTGATGGCATTCGGTCTCATCATCCATTCATCATCTTCTTCATCCAGAATTTCAGCATCCACACCACTGCCACCGTATTTCTCATCGTCTGAATTGAGAATCAGTTCCCAGTTTGTTCCTTCATTAACACCGATTTTATAATCGAGAACGCGCGGTGTAAGGTTTAAAACCGTCATTGTTACAGCATCTTCTGCAGTGCCTTTTCGAAGATAAATAAATACCGAATTATCTGCATCATTGGCTTCTACCCATTCAAATCCGTCCGGTGAGAACTGGTTTTCGAACATTGAAGCTTCAGTTTTATACAGATGATTGAGATCTTTCATCAAATTCCGAACTCCGCTGTGAACGTTATGTTCCAGAAGATGCCAGCTCAGGCTTTCTGCGAAACGCCATTCATTGGTCTGCCCAAATTCCGATCCCATAAAAAGCAGTTTCGCTCCCGGATGCGTGAACATATAGGTATATAGAGCACGCAGATTAGCGAATTTCTGCCACTCGTCGCCGGGCATTTTGTAAATCATGCTGGCTTTTCCGTGCACCACTTCATCATGCGAAAGCGGCATCATGTACTTTTCGTTATGCATGTACATGGACGTAAAAGTCACTTTATTGTGATGATATTTTCTACCGATCGGATCTTCGCTGAAATATTTCAGAGAATCGTGCATCCAGCCCATCATCCATTTCATATCGAAACCGATTCCGCCGTCATCCACCGGTTTGGTGAGTTTGGGGAAATCTGAACTTTCCTCGGCAATGGTCAGTACATCGGGATAAAACTGGTGAACTGCCCTGTTAAATTCCTGGAGGAATTCCTTTGCTTCCAGATTGATATTTCCGCCGAACAAATTCGGAATCCATTGTCCTTCATCTCTCGCATAATCGAGATACAGGATGGACGTAACGGCATCCACGCGCAGCCCGTCTGCATGGTAACGGTCGAGCCAGAAAAGTGCATTTGAAACCAGAAAAGATTTTACTTCCGGTCTGCCATAGTTGAAAATATGAGAGTTCCACTGTGGATGATATCCTTTCCTCGGATCTTCGTGTTCGTACAGATAGGTTCCATCAAAAAAATGAAGTCCGTTTGCATCTCCCGGAAAATGAGACGGTACCCAATCCAGGAAAACGCCGATTTCATTGCGGTGCAGTTCATCGATGAGATTCATCAGATCCTGCGGTGCGCCAAATCTTGAATTTGCGGCAAAAAAACCGGTTATTTGATAACCCCAACTCGGTTCGTACGGATGTTCCATTACGGGCATAAATTCCACATGCGTAAAGCCCATTTCTTTAACGTAAGGTATCAGCCGCTCCGCGATTTCGCTGTAACTGAAAAATCTGTCAGGATTATCAACATCACGCATCCAGGAACCGAGATGAACTTCGTAAACGGATATGGGTGCATTTACAGTGTTTTTCTGGCTGCGGTTTTTCATCCAGTTTTCATCATTCCAGTCATAATAGGTAGTTGAAATCTGTGATGCAGCCTGAATATTCTGTTCCCAACTCAAAGCGAACGGATCACTTTTTTCCAATAGTACACCTTTGTTTGTCCGGATTCCGTACTTATAAATCGTTCCCCAGCTTAATCCGGCAATAAAGCCTTCCCAAATGCCGGAGCCATCCCAGCGCGGATAGAGTTTGTGCTTTTCGGAGTGCCATCTGTTGAAATTACCGAGCACTGAAACCTCCCGTGCGTGCGGAGCCCAAACTGCAAAATAGGTACCTTCCACCCCATCGATATCAGCGGCATGAGAAC
>JAEWOM010000110.1 GCA_023399675.1 Bacteroidota bacterium | reverse complement strand
CGGGTTTGGACGCAATATTTTTCAGTGCTGTAGCAGCCTTTTTTATCTTGTTCATGCAGATTTAGTGAGGTCTGAGCATATTTTTAGGATCGAGTATTTCGTCGAGTTCTTTCTGCGTCAGCAATTTCTGTTCAAGCACCAGGTCATAAACGCTTTTTCCGCTGGCCAGTGCTTTTTTGGCAATTTTACTGGAATTTTTGTATCCGATAAATGGATTCAGTGCTGTAACGATGCCGATGCTGTTCTTCACCATGTTCAGGCAGACTTCCCTGTTAGCCGTAATGCCGACAACACATTTTTCACGCAAGGTATCGAGTGCATTGCAGAGAAATACAATATTCTCCATAATCGAATGCGACAATACAGGTTCCATAACATTCAGCTGCAACTGCCCTGCTTCTGCAGCAAAAGTTACGGTGAGATCGTTGCCAATTACTTTATAGCAAACCTGATTTACTACTTCCGGAATTACAGGATTTACTTTTCCCGGCATTATTGAACTGCCAGGCTGCATCGGCGGAAGGTTAATTTCAAACAGTCCGGCACGCGGTCCTGAAGAAAGCAGCCGTAAGTCATTACAGATTTTGGAAAGTTTTACTGCCATCCTCTTCATGGCCGATGAATAAATAACATAAGAACCGGTATCAGGCGTGGCTTCGACGAGATTTGGTGCCGAAACGAATGAAAAGCCCGTCATTTTTGCCAAATTTTTTGCACAAAGTTCCGCATAGCCAACAGGAGCATTCAGTCCGGTACCAATTGCAGTCGCTCCCATATTGATCTCTACGAACAGTTTTGCGTTATTATTGAGTTTTTCAATTTCCTCCTCCAGTGTTGCTGCATAAGCTTCGAATTCCTGTCCCAAAGTCATCGGTACTGCATCCTGAAGTTGCGTTCTTCCCATTTTCAGAACCGAACGGAACTCCTTCCCTTTTTTGCGGAATGCTTTAACTATTTCTTTCAGTTTATTAACCAGAATGGTATTCATATAAAGCAAACCCAGTTTTATAGCCGTCGGATAAGCATCATTGGTTGACTGTGACAGATTGATATGATCGTTTGGAGAGCAGAACTGATAATCGCCCTTCTTTTTCCCCATTTTTTCCAGCACAAGATTGGCGATTACTTCATTTGCATTCATATTCACTGAAGTTCCGGCACCACCCTGAATCATATCGATAGGAAACTGATCATGATACTCCCCGCTGATGATCTGATCGCAGCTTTGCGCAATCAATTCGTACATGTCTTTCTCGAGCAGTTTCAGCTGATAATTGGTTTTCGCTGCGGCTTTTTTTACATACGCCAGTGCACGGATAAACTCCGGATAGCCGGATAACAACTGACCGGAAATTCTGAAGTTTTCGATTGCGCGCTGCGTCTGCACGCCATAATATGCATCTGCAGGAACCAAAAGTTCTCCCAAAAGATCACTTTCCTTTCTCACTTTAGTGGTAGCCATATAGTGGATTTTTTTTTGAAAAATAAAGATTAAAGATACTAAAATTGCTGTGATAAACCGCCGTAATCTAAAAGATTGTCGCATTTTGAGAACGACAGAAGATCAGACTATTGCGGGAAAATCACCGTCGTGTTTTTCACTTCTTTAATGGAAAATGAACTTTGTGTACTTGCAATATGCTTGAGGCTGGTCAGTTTTGTCACCATAAATTCGCGGTATTCTTTGATATCTTTTACACAGATTTTCAGAATGTAATCGTAATCACCACTCACATGGAAACACTCCAGCACCTCGGGAAACTGTACAATCTCTTTTTCGAACTGCGAAATATATTCTTTCCTGTGCTGATCGAGCTTCACATGACAGAGCACTATGAAATCACGCCCGATTTTGGACTTGTCAGCCAGTGCTACATACCTGCTGATCACACCGGCTTTTTCAAGTTTTTTTACGCGTTCGAAAATTGCTGTCACGGAAAGGTGCAACTCAGCTGAAAGCTGTTTGGAAGTGAGCTTGGAATTGTTTTGAAGCAACACAAGAAGCTTCTGATCTATTTCGTCGAGGTCCATCTGATTATTTTTTGGACAGTTCCTTAATTCAGAATCAAATTTAGAAAAATTATTTACAGAAGTTCGAACAGACCGTTTTATTTTCGGAATTTAAAGTAAATCATTGACAATTAATTTAAAAACCCTGAAATTTAAGGACAAATTATTACTTTATGGAAAAATTTAATGCCGCTAATGAAATTCAGGACCTCCAGTATTTCGGTGAATTCGGCGGCGTAAACCCTTCAATATCTGACAGTTCGACATACACCTTTCTGTCTGCAAAAAAAATGTTCGACACCTTCGAAGGCAATGCGGAAGGCTGTTATCTGTATTCCCGGCATTCGTCACCCAGCAATCTGTATCTGGCGGACGCACTTGCCAAAATGGAAGGCACCGAAACGGCAAACGTTACCGCATCAGGAATGGGCGCCATTACATCGACGCTGATGGAAATTTGCTCGACCGGCGATCACATTATTTCGAGCCGTACCATTTATGGAGGAACTTATGCTTTTCTGAAAAACTTCCTTCCAAAATATCAGATTGAGACGAGTTTCGTCGATATCACCGATCTGGAAAAAGTAGAAAGTTCAATCACCGATAAAACGAAAGTAATCTATTGCGAATCGGTGAGCAATCCCCTTCTCGAAGTTGCCGACCTGGAATCTCTTTCGAAAATATGTAAAAAACAGAATCTGCTTTTAATTGTTGACAATACCTTTTCACCGCTTTCCATTACACCAAAAATTCTGGGCGCTGATGTCACCATTCACAGTCTCACGAAGTTCATCAACGGGAGCAGCGATACGGTCGGCGGCGTGTATTGCGGAACACGGGAATTCATCGACGCAACAAAAAGTGTCAATTCCGGAGCCTGCATGCTTTTGGGCCCGACAATGGACAGTCTGCGCGCAGCCAGCATTCTGAAGAACCTGCGCACGCTGCATATTCGAGTGAAAAAACACAGTGAAAATGCGCTTTTTCTTGCACAAAAATGGGAAGAAGACGGCCTTAAAGTGAAATATCCGGGACTGAAAAGCCATCCGCAAAACGACCTTTTCAAAAAAATGATGCACGAGGAATACGGTTATGGCGGCCTCATCGCACTCGATGTGGAAAGTGTGGAAAAAGCGAATGAACTGATGGAAATGATGCAGAATGAAAATCTGGGCTATCTCGCTGTGAGCCTTGGATTCTACAAAACGCTGTTCTCCGCATCCGGCACGTCCACTTCTTCAGAAATTCCGGAGGATGAGCAAAAATCGATGGGACTGTCACCCGGACTCATCCGTTTTTCAATCGGTCTTGATCACGATATCGAACGAACTTATGAACGCATGAAACACTGTATGAAAACGGTCGGTGTCCTTTAAATCAAATAAAAAAAAGATTTTGGCTTCCGGAATCGGGAGCTTTTTTTTGTGAATATATCTTCAGCATAATTCCGCACAGAAAATAGTCAAGCAGAATTAATAATCATTTGTACATTTGGGAAAATATCGATGCAGACAACCCTCCATATACTTTCCGGACTTTTGATTTTACTGAGCGTTCTTCCGTTCATCCGAAATCAGCACTGGATTTTCCGCGTTCCGGAGTTTATGAAAATTCAGATTCTGATTCTGCAAACTGCCGTTCTTGCCGCCTCTTTTTTCTTCTGCGAACACGACCTGCTTTTCTGGACTTTGGCTGTATTGCAGGTTGCATTGATGGCTTATCACATGTATCTGCTGATTCGCTACACCAAGTTTTACAGAAAAAATAAAGTTTCGGAAACCGGAAAATCTTCACAGAAAATCAGCATCATTTCTGCAAATGTGTATCAATTTAATACGGATTATCCGCGTTTTCAGAAGATCATCAAGCAGTTTCAACCCGATATTTTCATAACCATTGAAAGCAATTCCAGATGGGAAAAAGCCAATCAACAGCTTGAAGAAGACTACCCGTTTTCGCATAAAGTGACGCTGGAAAACACGTACGGAATGCATTTTTACTCGAAAATGAAACCCGTTGAAATCAAAACACATTATTTTGTAGCTGAAGATCTTCCGAGTATTGAAGCGCTGTTCAAGACCGATGACGGTTTTGAATTTGAAATTTTTTCCGTTCACCCGCCACCGCCAAGTCCGACCGAAGAAACGACTTCCAAAGAACGCGACGGTGATTTACTGAGCGTGGCTAAAAAAATCAAAAACCGGAACCGCCCGACCGTAGTCATTGGTGATTTCAATACCGTTGCGTGGTCCACGACTTCCATTCTGTTCAGAAAAACAAGTGGTTTGATCGATGGGCGAATCGGACGTGGAATTCTTTCGACTTTTCACGCCAAATATTGGTTTTTCCGGGTTCCGCTCGATTTATTTTTCCACAGCAAGGAAGTTTTTATCGATGAATTGAAGACGTTGGATTATTTCGGCTCCGATCATTTTCCGATTTTCTGTGAATTTCACATTAACGAAACCGACCGTGCGCAGGAAAGTGACGTGAAAACTGCATCAGAAGAGGAAAATCGCGAAGCAGACGAACTGATCGAAGAAGGTAAAAAAGAAACGACTGAAAACCGTGAGGAATTTGCGATGGAATAAAAAAAACAGAACTTTCGTCCTGTTTAGAATTTCATTTCATCCTTCACCACGCCGCCATTCTGTGTGTGCTGAATAAGCTCCGATTCAATAAAGTTTTTGATTTTTTCTTCATCACCATTATTGGGAAACAGCAAGTGTACATTTGCGCCCGCATCCAATGTAAAAAACAGCGGCAAACCGGTTTCTTCACGGAATTTCCAGAGTTTGTTGATGACTTCCATTGTTCCGGTTTTCATCAGGATGAAGGCCGGTTCACTCATCATCATCATTGCGTGAAGCGTGAGTGCTTCGTGTTCCACCAAAGTGATGAATTTCTGAAGACCGCCTGATTTCAGAATTTCTTTCATCGGGACAAAATTCTCGCTCGCTTCCTGGAAACGTCTTTCTGCATACGGATTCGTATTCATCAATCCGTGACCCACCGTTGAACTCACCGATTTCTGACCTTCGTGAATCAGCAGAACCCAGTCGTTGAAATTTTTGAAAACGGGATGAACTTCATCATTTGGATATTGCACGGCAAACAAATCAGAACTTCCTTCCACTTCCGGCGTTTCGCCCCAAACAACAAGTCCGTTGTACAGACTTCTGCACGCGCTTCCGCTGCCTAATCTCGCCAGAAAACTGGCTTTTTGGTCATTGGTTGTCGGTTGATTGTTGTCGGATGAAAACTTTGTATCCAATTCCATCAGACATTTTGCAATCGCACCAAAACCTGATGCCGAACTTGCGATTCCTGAACTGTGCGGAAAGGTATTTTCAGTTTTGATGATGTATTTTCCCTGAAGAATCCAAGGAAGATATTTTTCGATGCTTTGGAAATATTTCTCGATTTTTTCGGCAAATTTCACTTCTTCATTTCCGGCCAAAAAAGTTTCAACAGAATAAGGTTCATTTGCCAAGAACTCCATCGTAGTATTGGTTCGGCAATGATTTAAAGTATATGAAATACTTGGATTGCCGGGAATTTGACCGTCGTATTTTCCCCAATATTTGATGAGTGCAATATTGCTTGGACAGCTTGCTGAAACGGTGTGATTATTTACAGTAAATTGGGAATTTCCCAGAAAATTTTCTTCCATATTTTTTTAGCGCAATGAGCGCAAAGTTCGTTTTATAATTTTTTGAAAAAATTGTAAGGCCGCAAGGATTCATCAAAGATGAATTGCAAAGAGCACAAAGTTGCTTATTTCTCCTTACTTCCCTCTTCCAACTTCTCTAATGCGCGTACATCTTATCAATCAGCTCCCGGTATTTTTCGAGGACGACGTTACGTTTTACTTTTAAAGTCGGGGTTATTTCGCCGGTTCCCACTTCAAATTCGGCAGGCATCAAGGTGAATTTCTTTACTTTTTCGAAACCGGACAGACTTTTCTGAATTTCATCAATTTTCTGATTATAGAACTCCTTGATTTTATCGAGTTTCACAATTTCTTCCCAGCTCGTAAACAGAATATTCATCTTTTTGAGCTGTTCCTGTAGCGCTTCAAAATTCGGGATAATCAGAGCCGTAACGTACGGTTTTCCTTCAGCAACCACCATCGCCTGTGTAATATATTGGTTGTTGGAAAGCAGGTTTTCAATCGGTTGAGGAGTTACGTATTTCCCGTTGGACGTTTTCATAAGATCTTTGATTCTGTCGGTAATGGTAAGATTTCCTTTCTCATCAAATTTCCCTGCATCACCGGTTTTAAACCAACCGTCTTCCGTAAAAACCGCAGCTGTTTCTTCAGGTTTTTTATAATACCCTTTCATGATTCCACTGCCTTTCGCCAGAATTTCATCGTTTTCTCCGATTTTAATCTGTGTATCACCCAAAGTAATTCCGGCAGTGCCGTGTTCATAATGCACAAACGGAAACGCAGTTAAAGTCGCAGTTGTTTCAGTTAGTCCGTATCCGACGGTAATATGAATTCCCATCGCATCGAAAAATCGGGTAACCTCCGGAGAGAGAGAAGCTCCTCCACAAGGCATGAACCAAAGGTTTCCACCCAGTTTATTTTTAATTTTCCCGAAAACCAGTTTGTTGGCCAAAGACATTTTCAGTCCGAGACCGAAAGGTATATTTTTTCCTTTTCTTTTTAGCTCCGAAACTTCGGTTCCGACCTTCATTGCCCAGTTGAAAATCTTCTGTTTTGTGGGAGAACCGGTCGCCATCATTTCGTTGATTCCTGCATAAATTTTCTGATAAAACCTTGGAACTGCGCACATCATTGTCGGTTTTACCTCAGTTAAAGTGTGGGCAATAGCTTTTGTATTTTCGTTGAAGGAAACTTTTGCACCGCCATAGAGTGAAAGCAGTGTCCAGCTTCTTTCGAAAACGTGAGTTAACGGAAGAAACGCCAAAGAATGTTCATTTTCAAAATTTTTGAATTTGAAAAAATCGAAGTGTGCTTCAATACATTTGTGGAAATTTCCATGAGTCAACATCACACCTTTCGGAACACCTGTTGTTCCTGATGTATAAATTAAAGTAGCCAGTTCGTCATCGGCTTTTTCAACGATCTCGAAATTTTCGTCCGCGTTCTTGATGAAATCTTCCAGATATTCGGAACGGTCTTTTTTGATCCAGATTTTCTTCTTCGCGACGATGATATGTTTCAGAAATTCATTAGACTGAACCATTTCGTAAGCAGCATCATACTGATCCTGATCGCCGACAAGAATCATTTTCGTTTCGGCATCATTCACAATATATTCGGCCTGTTCGCGGTTATTTGTAGCGTAAATCGGCACCGTAACAGCTCCCAAAGCGAGTGCAGCCAAATCGAACACAATCCATTCAGCAGAATTATCGGAATAAATCGCGAGTTTATCATTCGCAGAAATTCCGGCGTTTTTCAGTGCATTGGCTGTTTTGAAAACCATGCGGCGAAAATCTTTCCAGCTGAGATCTTTCCATTCTTCCTCTTTTTTGAAGCCAATCGCAGCTTTGGAAGGATATTTTTGAGTATTGGTATTAAGAAATTGCGTAATGTTCATATCTGTGTCCGATTCAAATGCAGATTCGTTATCTGCTGACTTTATTTTCTGTCCTGAATATAATTTTTAATATGGAAATCAATGCTTTCATTCACCGGAATGAACCCGTAATTCAGGCGGGAACGTATTTTTCCGTTCGAAACGTAATTCACCGATGTTACTGAATCGAGATTTACTTTGTTCATCATGCGAAGTCGCGGAAAAAGCCAGCCAAAAAGAACGTTTGCAGCATAGCCCATCTTTAAAATGGTGGACGGCAGCACTTTGGATTCTTTCAAGCCAAGTTTACTTCTGACATAATCAGCGATATCGCTGTATTTTCTCGTTTCAGAAATAAGTATGAATCGCTCTGAAAATATTTCCTCCTCCATCAAATTTACTGCAATGGCCGCCACATCACGTACATCGACATACGATGCAGTGCCGCTCATCGAATACGGATATTTCTCGAGGCTCGCAAACAGTTCGCCGCTGCTGCTTTCCCAGTTTCCGCTGCCGATAATGATCCCCGGATTGATAATAACGACATCCAAACCTTCTGCAGCAGCGCGCCAAACTTCCATTTCAGACAGGTGCTTCGAAACGGCGTAATCGGAATGGTTGAGTTTCGGATTAAAATCAGAATTTTCATCTACCAGTCCTTCTTCATTTAAACCATCAAAAACTGCCATGGAACTGACAAAAAGAAATTTCTTAACCGACGAATCCTCACATGCGTAAAGTAGATTTTTCGTTCCTTCAATATTCGTGTGAAACATTTCCTTACGTCTGGCCGGGTGAAAACTGACTTTTGCGGCACAGTGATACACCTCCTCTACTCCAATAAGGGCTTTTTCAAGCGATTCGATATCATCAAAATCGACATCAATCCACCGGATCCCGGAAAACATTTCCTGCGGATTCTCTGTATAAAACGAGTATGAATGGAGAACTTCCTGAAGGTTGCTGGTTTTGCGTTTAGCTGCAAGAACGTTTTTACCGCGTTTTAACAGTTCCAAAACGATTACCCTGCCGAGAATTCCTGTTGCGCCGGTAACAAAAACCATAAATTTGAATAGAACACAAATATATGAAAAAACCTCACCAAAAAGAATTGATGAGGCTGTACGTACGCAGTAAAAAGCTTATTTCGCTGAGGCGTCAATGATTTTCTGAAATTCTCTCCAGTCGTAATAATGGAAAGTTTTCCCTTCGCTCATCGCCACGAAAACGCCTTTCGGGAAGCGGATGCCCATGTTTTTGGAGGTAACTTCACTTCCGTCGCTGAACTTGGTAGACGTGGGAATTTCTGCAATTTTCGTGTGAAGATGCGGGTTTCCGGCATCGCCTTCGCGTCTGTAAACGTTGAAAGTATTGGCCTGCTGATTGGAAATGAGGATATAGCCGTTTCCGTTTCCGGTGTTGTAAATGGAAATACCTTCCATATCTTCCTTGAAATCGTTCTGCCCGAACAGTGCAATCTCTTCATTTCCTTTTGCCGGATCTGCATGGTATTTGTGAATACCGAACTGCTCATCAGAATAATAAACGAAACCGAGTTCATGATCAACGGCAATGGCTTCAATTTCTTTATTGCCGCTGTAATTCCCGAATTTTCTCACCACTTCTCCAACGACGCTGCCATTGTTTTCAGTGAGTTTATACTGCCAGAGATAGCTCCCGGAAGGGCCTTCTTTTCTGCCGACAATCGCATGTATTTCTCCGCTTGACGGATTTTTGTACAGCGCGATTCCCATCGGAGCATTCTGCGCTTCTCCTTCGAACACGGGAATTGCACCAATCTCAGTCATTTCCGGCAACTGATAAATTCGGATCTGATTCAATTCGCGTTCGGTGGTTACAGCGATATCCACTTTTCCACCTTTAAACGGAAATCCGTACTGAATGTCCACATTGTTCGGTCTTTTCAGGTTCAGAACTTTATTGACCATTTTACCGTTCAGATCGTACACAAAAAGTCCGCCGTCGGAATCTTTATCTGTTCCCACAATCAGAGATTTGGAATTATCCGTCGGATGATGCCAAATTGCGGGATCATCGGTATCGTGGTTTACTTTTTCTGTAATAACGGTAGCTTTGAGCCTTTCGCCACGAAAGGGATCATCAAACTTTTCAATAACTGCACAGCCTGTAAACATCAGTGCAGCAGAAGAAAGCAAAATAAATTTTGAATTTTTCATATGAATAGAAAATGAACCGGCAGGTATGCTGACCGGTTCAGTGTGAGTAAATTTAAGAATTAGAAATCGAACTTCAGACCGAACGAAAAGCGCGGCTGGTAGTACTCCATCTGCATGGTTCTGTCCGCAATTCCCTGATAATATCTCAACGGCTGATTGGTTAAGTTGTTCGCTTCAAAGAACACACGCATCCAGTCCATAAGCGCATATGATGCGTTGAAATCCAGGAATGTCTGTTTGTCGTAGTAACGGTCTTCGAAATCGCTACCGCCAAGTTCATCCAGATAGGCAGCTGCATGGTTCATAGAAAGTCTCGCAGAAAACTTCTGGTTTTCCCAGGAAAGTGATGCGTTGAACATGTGCGGCGCAGTACCCGGAAGCATCAGACCTGTTC
>JAEWOM010000051.1 GCA_023399675.1 Bacteroidota bacterium | reverse complement strand
TATGAAAGACGATCTTCATATAGATTTTCAGGCAATCAATATTGAAAGAAGTCTGCCTTTGAATCTGCAGGTCAACATATACAGAATCGTTCAGGAACTGCTGAACAACGCCGTAAAACACTCTGATGCCGACAGTATTCTGGTGCAGTGCTCCCAAAGCGAAGAAGACTTTTTCATCACGGTAGAAGACAACGGCAAAGGAATCATGGAAAACAAGATGGACAAAATGAAGAGTCTCGGACTGAAAAATCTGCGGAACAGGATTGATTTTCTGCGTGGAAAAATGGAAATTCAGACCGCAAAGGACGAAGGAACAACCGTAAATATTGAAATTAAAACAAGCGCCGTGGCGTAGTAAAAAATGAAAAGTATACTGAAATTGCTGTTTCTTCTTTTTTCCTGCGTGTTTGCAGCACAGGAACGGGACAGCCTGGAAACCCTGATAAAGAAAGAAAAAAATCCGGAAAGAAAAGCAGATTTGCTTTTGGATATGGCAAATCATCTCTCGGATTTCGATACGGTTGAAGCTATTACCTACATAAAGCAGGCAAACAAAATAATCCCTGAAAACAACGTCTACCTTAAGGGTAAAGTGCAGTTTATGTTTGGTCAGCAATTTTTCGGTGCGGATGTTGAAAAAGCGCAGTCATTTTACCAAAAGTCAATCAGGATTTTAGAAAAAGAACAGACTAAAGAATCTTATACCTTACAGGCAAGGGCCTGGCACAACTATGCAAGTCAGGAGCAATTTAAAGACAATTCAGACCGTTTTATTTCGCTTATTTTAAACAAATCGATTCCTTTGGCTTTGAAAGCCGGCAGAAAAGATCTGCAGGCGCAGTATCTTAATGATATCGGTGCCGAAATGTACAATAAAAAACAATATGAAAAATCCATTTCATATTACAATCAGGCGCTTCAAATCATTGAAAAAGTACCGGAAAACTCCAACATCCTGCAGCGGAAAGTTGAAATAAACGTGAATGCTGCACAGACTTATCTTTATCTGAATGATGGTTCCAGCGCAAAAAAGTACCTGCAAAAGGCCGAAGCCATGATAACAAGAAATCCGAAAAATCCACTTGCCGCTTTTTTCTATCTGGTTAATGCCAAATATTTTCAGTTGCATAATGATTACGAAAACTCACTGCAGCAACTGAACAAAGGTCTGGCTTTGCCTTACCTGATGCCGCACGATTATTTCGATTTAGTTTACCAAAAGGCCTTCACCTTGAGAAATCTGAACAGGCCGCAGGTAGCGCTGGCAGTTTTGAAAACGGTAATCCAACGAGAGGATGTCATGTCCAGGCATAATAACGCGCGCATCGTGCATCATGAATTGTCCCAGATTTATGCAGACCTCAACGACTATAAAAATGCATACGAGCATCAGTTTAAAACTAAAGCTCTGAGCGACAGTCTGCTGGCTGATGAAAGGAATTCTAAAGCATTCATGATGGAAACCAAATTCCGTACTGCTGAAAAGGAAAAGCAACTGGCTGTAAAAGAACTGGAAATCAACAGAAAAAACCAATATATGTGGGCATCAATCATTGCAGCGGTGGTGTTTTTGGGAGCGGGAATTTTCACTTTCGTATTCTTCAGAAATAAGAAAAAACTGTCCGAACAGCGCGAAATAAATCTGCGTCAGCAACTCAAGGAAAAAGAACAGATTGAAGAACTGAATGTTACCAAAGCAATTCTGGACGGCGAAGAAAGAGAGCGAGAACGCGTTGCCAAAGACCTGCACGACGGATTAGGAGGGATGCTTGCCGGTGTAAAAATCAACCTTTCCACCTGGAGCAGCAATAACCTCGAGGAAAACCAGTACGAAAGTTTTCACAAAATTCTTAATCAACTCGATTCGTCAGTTTCCGAACTGCGCCGTGTTGCCAGAAATCTGATGCCGGAATCTTTGCTGAATTTCGGACTGGAAATCGCGCTGAAAGATCTCTGCGAGTTTTATATGAAAGATGATCTCAGAATTGATTTTCAGTCCATTAATATCGAAAAAAACTTACCTTTGAATCTGCAGGTCAATATTTACAGAATCGTGCAGGAACTGCTGAATAATGCCGTGAAACATGCTGAAGCCAACAATATTCTGGTACAGTGTTCGCAAAGCGAAAAAGAATTTTACATCACGGTTGAAGACAACGGAAAAGGCATCCTGGAAGCAGAAATGAACAAACTCAAATCGCTCGGTTTAAAAAACCTTAAAAACAGGATTAATTTTCTGAAGGGTAAAATGGAAATACAGTCTGCAAAAGACCAGGGAACATCCGTCAATATAGAACTGAATACCCATGTCGCATAAAATAGATATCGCCATTGTTGATGATCATCCGATTGTTATTCAGGGTCTGAAAATGATGCTGGAAAGTGAGAAGTATTTTCACATCTGCGGAACTTTTACCGATGGCACCGGAATCCGCAGTTTTCTTCAGACCAATGCAGCAGATATTGTTCTGCTTGACATCACTTTGCCGGACTCCAACGGCATTGAGCTGTGTGCAGAAATCAAGAAATCTTCACCCAAAACATCTGTGATCATGCTGAGCAACCGCTCCGAAAGAAGCATCATCATGCAGTGTATTCAGAATGGTGCCAGCGGTTACCTGCTAAAAAATGCAACGATCGAAGAACTGCACAGCTGCATCCGCGGTGCGCTTTCCGGTGATATCGTTTTCTGTAATGAAGTGAAGGAAATTATCAGCAAACCTGCACAGAATGATCTGGCTGCTGTCCCGAGGCTCACCAAAAGAGAAAAGCAGATCCTGAAACTTCTGGCAGAAGGAAAAACCAGCAATACCATTGCGGAAGAACTTTTTCTGAGTCCTTTAACCGTGGATACACACCGAAAAAATATCATTCAGAAATTTCAGGTTAAAAATGTTGCCGAACTTATTAATGTTGCCTTACAGCACAACCTGATTTAGATAGCCGTCAAAGCAGCACACCGCTGCACTTACAAAAAATCAAAAAATAGCCGGTTTGCCGTTATGCAACCTATCAGTTAACTAATTAAACGAATTTTTGTTTTGTTTTCGCATTATACTGAGGCAGTTTAGCAGTCATTTTCCATTTTGAGCTAAACATTCGGATTCACTGCATTGCGGTGATATAAAGGTTTCGCAGAAAAACTACAGTGATTTCCGAAAAATTTCTTTCATTTTTTATTAGTTAACGCATAATATTAACTAATTTTACATGAACTAAAAACCATTTTATGAAAACACAAATTCCCCAACACCCTTTTTTATTACAATAGTCTTTTCATACGCGAAAAAGCGGATTAAAGGATTCTACAACCCCAGAGCATTGATTTGGGGATAATTCCCGGGTTAAAAACTCAATTAAAACTAAACCATGAACACACTATTTGATCCTACCCAAAATATGAAGGTCGTTCTCGATAATCTCGGCAACGATTATCCTCAAATCGAACACGACCACGCGAAACTTGAAATTGTAAAAGAAACGAATGCACCGCGAATTATCCTCGATGAAAATGAGAAAAGACTGGACACACGCATTGCCCGTGAAAATATGGCTTTTGATCTCGCGATCGAAAGAATTATCGGCACGGATGATTTCGTTGATATCGTCACGCTTGAAAAGATTATTCAAAAATCGAAATCAGTCTGCCGAATAATCAAAAACGGCAGGCCCGACGGAACCGGATTTCTGATTTCTGGAAACATTATACTTACGAACAATCACGTTATTCCTACGGAAAGCTCCTGCAGGAATTTCCGTGTGCAGTTCAACTATGAACTGGATTAGACGGGAAAATATTGAACCCACAGGATTCCGTCTTGATCCCGACCGGTTTTTCCTGACGTCGGCGCTGAAGAAAAAAGAAGGCGATTCCGCTTCCGGACTGGACTTCACCATGGTTGCGGTAGAACAGTTGAACGCACAGGGAACGGACATCAACTCGATTCCTTCTATTGACCTCGACGGAAATATCGGCAAGATTTTTAAAGGAGAATCATGTATCATTATTCAGCATCCTAACGGACTTCCCAAAAAAACGACACTCAATAACAATTCATTTTATTCTGAAAACGAAGACCAAATCATCTACGAAACCGATACGCTTCCCGGTTCGTCAGGATCCAAGGTTCTGGGACTTGGCACCTGCGAGGTCATCGCGCTGCATCAAACCGGTGTTCCCAGAATGGATTCGCAGGGAAATCCGTTGACTAAAGCCGGTACCATTGTTAATGAAAGTACGCGTGAAGAAGAAATTGACTGGATTGGAAATGCCGGAATGCGCATCAGCAGAATTCTGGAAGTGCTGAAAGCAGCAAAATTTGAAGATGCAGCGAAAACAAAAATTAAGAATTCGATACTCTATCGAAGTAAAAAAGAGAAAAAAGTACTCAACGAAATTGTGAATACGCAACCGAGTACCCCAGTTCTTATCGCCGACGGCATAAAAGAAAAAGTGGAGGAACTGAGTTCTCCAAAGAAGGATGAGGAGACAACTGTTAAAAAATCCGGTCCTGCGAAATTTCTGGTTACGATGAATTATGAGCCGGACGTTTACGACAGAGTAGAGAAGGAGCTCCAGATGAATTTCGGAACAGATTTCACGCTGATTCTTTCCATGCCGAGTACTGCCAAAGAAGGATTTCAGGAAATATTCGTTTTGACAATTGATATCGGTAGCCGTAATCCCAACGAATTTGCGCGCGACCTGCAGGCAATTCCTGATATTGAATATGCAGAATACGATAGCGAACTGTACACCAACCTTGATTATACCGAAGTAGAAACCAATGACAAACTGGAAAATTTTGCATCAGGAACCGATAAATCCACCGAAGAACATTTTCTGGAACTTTATGGAAAAGACAGCAGTTACGTACTCAATAGAGCGCCCGAAGATTTCAGACAGTGGAACTGGAAGGCCGTGAATTATAAAGGTACGGTAACGGACAATATCGGCGACAGCATCAAAATAGTTCAGCTCGATACCGGGTATGCGCATCATCCGAAAATTTACGGATCGTTCAATCTGATGCACGATTTTGATTTTGTTGACAATGATGACAATGCACGTGAAGAAACCGGCGCAATGCATCTTTTGGCAGGTTACGGTCACGGCGCACGCACCGGCAGTCTACTCGTCGGAAACGAACTCGCCGAATTATCCAATAACGGAAATGTTGGTTTACTAAGCCGGAATAATGTGAAATTAATTCCGTTTCGTGTGGCGAAAGATGTACTGCTGATCAACCGTCAGTCCGAATTATTAAAAGCAGTGGACAGAGCCATTGCATTGGGCGCGAATGTCATTACCACGAGTATGGAGCTGCCTCCGACGATGACTACCTATACACTGGCCAAAAAAGTCTATCAGCACGGCATTATCTGGTGCTGTGCAGCAGGAAACGAAGTTGGGGAAGTGGTTGCACCTGCGGTTCATCCGGGTACAATTGCTGTTGCAGCATCTAATCCGCTTGATGCGGAATGGAAAGGATCGTGCTGTGGCGATGCAGTGGATATCACTGCTCCGGGAATGCATGTTTTTGTGCCTTCATTTACGGCTCAAAAAAACGGAATCTACAGTTACGGTATGTCTTATGGCCATGGCACGAGCTATGCTACACCTCATGTTGCCGCAGCAGCTGTTCTGTGGCTTTATCAGAACCGCGAAAAACTCAGATCTTTAAAAGGTCACCAAATCGTTGAAGCCTTCAGAAAAAATCTCAAAGATTCTGCAAGAACAAAACACCGGTTACCGAAAAGTAAATTCGGTGCCGGTATTCTGGATATCGATCAGTTGCTGAAACAGGAAATTCCAAAAAATTCCACGCTGAAAAATGCCTACGCCCATGAAAACATCAATGAAGTTAACATGGCTTTCCGCACTGCCGGTGAATCGCTGAAAATGATTTGGAACGGAATTCTGAGAAAATACAACACCACGTTTCGGGGACAGGAAAGCCTTGGTGAAAATGTGGAAATGTCTGATCATGCGAAGGGAATTCTCGAAGCACAGCTAAAGAAAGATTCGCGAAAAGTTTCATTGGAGAGTTTGGCCAAAGCAGACCAGATACCTCTCTTCAATCAATTGCGAAGCATTGTCATTCAATAAAAACACAAAACCATGAAAAATATTTTTGACTTCCATTTTCATCTGCTGTTTAAACATCTGATCAGCACCAAAAACAACCAAAGACTTCCGCTTTCCACCGATTTCAAGACCAAAGGCGTGATGAGCCTGATTGATGAATTCATGGGAAACGCGTTCGACAGCCAGTCGTCTCCGAAAATGGTAAAACAAAGCAGGCTGGGCTGTGGTGTTACTGCGCTTTTGGCTATGGAATACGCATTCGCAGAAAACATCAGCGGCCTGTTCCGAAGTTTGGGTTCTAATAATCTGCCGATTGACTGGAATTATATCGACCAGGTGAAAAACCGCAAAACAACCTATTTTAACCTGTTTCGAAAAGAAATTGAATACCACACTTTAAATAGTAAGGTTCTTGAAGAAGAGTACAATATCAGGTTTTTGAATCGTAAACAGAAGACCGCTCCGCAGGTATTGGATGATCCGAAAAGCACTTTCCTCGCATTTTCTGTGGAAGGCGCCCATAATTTTTCAGATGCCGTCATTCGCGATATCAATGCCGTAACCGCTCCGGTGGAACGCTACCATGAAATACAGGATGATCCGAAATCCATCGATATTTTCAGCATAAATCTGGTTCATCTCAGCGAAGTTCCGGAACAGCATATGTGCAGTTTTGCACAGGCACTCACACCGACCGCTCAGCAAGCTTTCCGCAGCGAAGATTTCACGCCTAAATCGGGCTATGGAATCTCTGCTTTGGGCGAAAAATTCATGCGTGCTGTGATGCTTCATAAATTTCCGAGTTTAATTGACATCAAGCATATGAGCGTCTTTTCCAGATACCGGTTCTACCAGTTCAAAGAAGAATTGGGTGCCAGCAATCCGGAAACGCTGCGATTGCCGATTATCTGTTCACATACCGGCTTTACATTCTGCTCTCTGGAAAATTTTCTGGAAAACAAAGAGTACAGCACCGCGATCCGCTACAACCGCGGGATGCCGATTCCGGAAATTCAGGCAAAAAACCGGCAGATTGGTAAGGCGAATTTCCTCCTGAACAATAAACTTTTCGCAAACCCCTGGACCATTAATCTTTTTGATGAGGAAATTGCGGAAATCATGCGAAGCAACGGAATGATTGGGATTTCCCTCGATCAGCGGATTCTTGGCGCTTCGAAATCAACTTTCGACGGTGTTCGCAGCGATTTTTTCAAAGATGTAGAAGCTATTCCGCTGATGGAATACGAAAAATGGTTCAAAACCGGAACTTTCGACAGGAGTGAAAAAATTCACAGACCGGAAGCCAAAACCAGCAGGGAAGTGCGCCATATTTTTCTGCTCTGTGCGCATATTTTGCATGCAGTCCGTATCGGTTATCAGGAGTTGAACTGGGTTGGCGAGAAAACTCCGTGGGACCACATTTGTCTCGGTTCCGATTTCGATGGACTCATCAATCCGATCAATCCGTACGACAATGTTACGAAACTCGACACGCTGAAAATCGATTTGATGTATTATTTACCCATTACCGAGAAAAGACTTGAGTTTATGAATGAGATTCGGGTCTTTAAAAATAAACCGAACGATCCGATTGATGCAAAATATCTGGAAAAGTGTGTTGATAAATTCCTTTATCTGAACGGAAAAACGATGCTGCAGCGCTTTTTGCGAAACTGGAAGTAATGAACCGGCGGTGCAAGGCAGACCCAGTTTATTTTGTTAAAGTAAATTGTGAAAGAAAATTAACAGCAAACCTGCGCAGAATGATCTGGCAGCTGTTTCCAGGCTAACCAAAAGAGAAAAGGAGATCCTGAAACTTCTGGCAGAAGTAAAAACCAACAATACGATTGCAGAAGAACTTTTCCTGAGTCCTATAACCGTGGATACACACCGAAAAAATATCATTCAGAAATTTCAGGTTAAAATTGTTGCAGAACTCATTACTGTGGCTATTCAGAACAATATGATCTGACAACCAAAGCCAATTTTACCTAAATTCCGGTATTTTCCCGAGCAGTTTCTTGTGGTAATTTTAACCAATTAAAAAAAATGCCATGAAAAAAAACAACTTTATGAACGGGTACACGCTAAGGAAAATCCTGACTTTCATTCTGGTTAGTTCTTCTCTGACTTTTTACAGCCAGAACTACACGATTGAACACTTTACCCCGGCCAACTCGGGATTTGCAGGCGGAGAAGGTTTTGATATTGAAATCGACAGCAACAATAACCTCTGGTTCGCTACAAATTATAATCAGACTGGATCGGGATTAAGCAAGTTCCACGGAATCCAATTGATCTATTATACAACATCGAATTAAGGAATCGCCAGCAATTATATAAAAAAGATTGCAAGCTCTGGCGGCAATTTGTATGCCTTCCATCCCAATTCTGTTTCAAAATACGACGGAACTAACTGGACGGTATACCATTCCTCCACACATTCAGCATTTCAGGATTT
The DNA here is from genome assembly GCA_023399675.1 of Bacteroidota bacterium. GTDB lineage: Bacteria > Bacteroidota > Bacteroidia > Flavobacteriales > Weeksellaceae > JAEWOS01. Next base: position 9,263 of record JAEWOM010000051.1, on the reverse strand, counting down.
CATACAAAGCAGTACCGTAACTGTAAATGGTGAAATATGGATGCTGATGGCCAGTATGCAGCAATATGACTATTATTATATTCTGCGTTACAACGGCACTGCATGGTCAGTAATGAATATCAGCAATACGCCACAATTCTCCCACCTTACCTATATGAGCCAAATATTTACCGATTCGTCCAACAGAATTTTTATTACGCAGAGCTCTAACCAGAAAATGCTTATGTACAATGGAAGCTGGTCTGTAATTGATTTGCCGGGCTATTCTGGTGGTGGTTTTACAGTAAAAAATAATATCTCATATGTCAACACCGGAAGTGAAATACATTCGGTCGAACTGGCAACGGGCACTTCAGCCATTTTATCAGGAAACTGTACGACAGGAAACTGCGATATACGGGCACTTGCATTTGATTCTACAGGAAAACTGTGGGCCTCAGAATCTGCAGAATGTGATGAAGGATCAATATTTATGCTGGATGAATGTCTTATTTTCAAAAACTCAACACACAGCAATTTTCCGGCCTCAGGCATTTATGATATCGAGATTGACTCTAACAACAAAGTGTGGGGAATTAGCAATAACGGTCTGGTTCGATTAACACCAAACGGATCACTGGCAGTAAATGAAGCAGACAACTTTAAAAAGTTTCAGGTTTATCCAAATCCTGCAGCTGCAGAAATAAATTTCAACATAAATTCTGCTGTAAACGCTGATATTTACGACGTTTCCGGGAAACTGATTAAATCTTTTCGTGTAAAGACGGGGATGATTACAGTTTCAGTTTCAGATTTACAAAGCGGAAACTATATTTTAAAAACAACTGAGGGTTCTCAAAAATTCATCAGAAAATAACAGTTAAGTTTTGAATCGAAAGGGCAGGGTTTTCCTGCCTTTTTCTTAGGTGTCGCTGCAAGATTATTATTTATGATTATCTTAGCAAAAATCAATAATATTAGAAAACTATTCATAACAGCCATTTTAGCAATTTCAGTTACAGCGTATTCACAAACATTATCGGTTCCGGCAGCGAGTCCGAGACAAATGATTGAACAGCAGTTTTCTGTATCTAAAATTACCGTTGATTATGGCAGACCCGGTGTAAAAAACAGAACAATCTTCGGAGAGTTGGTTCCCTACGGAAAAGTGTGGAGAGCCGGTGCTAATTCATCAACAAAAATCACTTTCGGTCAGCCTGTGAATTTCGGTGGTAAATCGGTAGCGATGGGTACGTATGGACTTTTTATAGAGCCAACTGCAAATAACTGGAAAATCATTTTGAACAAAGACAGCCAGAACTGGGGTACCGTTTATGATTCCAAACTCGATGTTACCAGTGTTACGGTGCCTGTTCAGCGACTCAATGATAAACAGGAATATTTTGAAATTTCCATGGAACCGGTTAACGACCACGCTGTCAATTTGGTTTTCAAATGGGATAAAGTTCAAACCAGCGTTCCGGTAACAGCCGACAGAATGGATAAAATAAACAGGGTTGCCGAAAAACTGCAGGAGATAAAAGCAATACAACGAGAAAAATAACAGAAAGTGCCGAAAGGCGCTTTGTTTTTGCTTGAAATTTTTCTTTATCAGTCACTTTTACTTTTTCAAAAACGTATTTGCATTAAGATACTTCATATTTGAATTTCCAGCTTTTCTATCTGAATTCCCCCTTTCTTCATCGATTTTATGATGATACATTTGATTCAACAAAATCGAAAAATATTAATTATAAAATGTAGAAATTATGGGAACACTTGTTTTAATCGTCATCCTTTTTCTTGTAATAGGCGGCGGACTCACCTTCATCGCGATGAAGTATCAGAAAAAGCAGGAAGCAAATATTGACTGGAACTCTCTTCGCAGTAGTTCAGATTCCGTAAAACAGGATTTACTGAACAGAGAACTACCTTACCTGAAAGAATGGATGAAAGGAAAACCTGTTGATGCCTATACTTCCGCAGCCATTCCTTCTAATTTAGGCGATCTTGCAAAAGGCATTGTAAAACAGCAGCTTCGGGATTCATTCACACGCAGTCACAAAGTGCAGAAAGAAGGTCTTGCCTATTTCGTGCTGAGCGGAAATGAGGTTCATTTTTTTGACACGGATATTTCCGGCAACGTAAAAGAGCATTTGCTGCTTGATGCATTCTCTTTGAAAGATGCCGTTATTGAAGATGGTGGTGCTAAAAAGGAAATGGGACTTGATTTTTCTAAACTGGGAGGAGATCAGATACCGAAAGTGTACAACATCAAATTGTCCCAAAGAGAAGGCAACCGTACCTTACAGGCCGTAGACCGGCTGATCATCAACAATTCGGGTGAAATCAGCGGAATGCTGAATGGAAAAATGGCTACAGACGTTGCAAAAGGAAAGATTGTAGGGGAGGATTTCTTCAAAAAGCTGGGAGAGAAATATCCAAATCTTAAAGTTGCGGTTTAATAATGTTAATCGAAAAAATACTTTATCATGTTTGGAACACTAAAAAAAATATTCAAAGCTTTAAGCGGACCTCAGATTAATAAGAAAAATCCTTTGCATGGTCAGCAATTAAAGGAGGTACTGATCAGTTCAATGTATGCGTCACAACAGTCAGCCTATTTAAATTCTTATGAAACCGGCTTAGATAGAAGTCTGAGATGGGAAATTCTAAGAAACTGGTGGAGTATAACTGACAGACAATCTGCTATAGAAACTTTATCCTATTTGCTTCATTCAGGTTATCTGGATTTATTTCAAACTGTTTTGAAAGCATTTAGAGATCAAAGTGGCAATTATGCGGAAATCATTGATAATGAAGCTGAAGATGAGGAAGACTACGAACGAATGGTTAATATGTACAGAAACTTAAAAACGAGCTTTCCACAGTTTTTAGAAGATAAAATCATTTCTGATGACCGGGAACTTGAAAAAATCGGCATTGCCGCGTGGGATTTTGGTCGGGGCGTTTTCATTGCAAGACGTTGCTGGGAAGAGAGTTTTATTTCCAGGGAAGAAATGACAGAATACCTTGAATCCTGCTACAATGAACTAAGAAAATATTGCGACACATGGACAGATTACACAAAAAGTTACATGTTAGGAAGAGGAATGTGGAATGCCGACAGCGCAAATTCCGGGATGACAGCGATAGCTGAAGAACTGATGACCCATGATAAAAGCCCTCTGAAAGGAGGAGGACCTATTTAATATTTAAAAAGAACATTTTTTAAGAATCCAATAATTTAAAATTTAAAACAATGAAAAAAACAGTTTTAATGATGTCCGCAGTTGCTGTTTTGGCACTTACATCATGCAAAAAAGAAAATGTGGAAACGACCACTTCAACACCGGCAACTACCACTTCCACTACCGCAAATGACGCGGTTACTACACCTGCAACAACAACTAATGCCGATATTCCGGATTTTGATGATGCCAGATTAGATGATTATGCTAAATCCTATGAGGAAATGATGGTTTTATACAAAGACGCAATAACGAATCAGGATATGGGCAAAATGCAGGAACTGCAGGCAAAAGCAACCGAACTTTCTACCAAAGGCCAGACTTTTACAGATATCTCTCCGGAAGACGCCAAGAAACTTCAGGATTATACCGTGAAAAAAAGCCAGGAAATGCAGGCATTGGTGACAAATTCAATGGGTAGATAAAAACACACAGTTTATTTTTAGATCACAGCATAATTCTCAGAAAAAATTGAATGTGCTGTGATTTTTTCTTAATTTTTCCAATGGAAACTGATATTCAAAGAAAATGATCCGGACTTTTATCATAGAAGATGAAAAAAATATTCAGGATGAGCTGATCATGCTTCTGGAAAAGGATCCGGACATAGTAATTGTCGGAACCTGCACTTCTGTAAAAGAGGCGTTGCTCATTTTGCCAAAGATTAAAGTTGAATTGGTTCTAATGGATATCCAACTCGATGACGGAAGAAGTTTTGAAATTTTGGAGAAACTGGACGAAATTCCTTTCGACATTATTTTCATCACCGCTTATGACGAATTTGCAATAAAAGCGATTAAAATTGGGGCATTAGATTATATCCTGAAACCTGTAGATCCGGATGAACTTTTTGGCGCCGTCAATTTATTTAAGGAAAAAGCTGATCGAAAGATTTCGGCGGAGCAAAGAAAATTACTGCTGCTTCACAGTGAAAAGAACAGTCCGGTTCAGAAAATAACTTTGAGAACGGCCGAGCAGATTTTCTTCGTCAATACAGATCAGATTCGCTATTGCAAAGGTGAGGGAAACTATACCACATTCTACCTGGAGAATCACAAGGAGATTATTTGCAGCAAAACATTAAAAGAATATCAGAATATTTTGCCCGAAGAAAACTTTGTAAAAACGCATCAATCCTACATCGTTAATAAAAAAAGTGTTGATTTTTACAGTCACAATCATGGCGTTGTTCTGAAAGACGGTGTTTCTATTCCGGTTTCTGTGCGGCGCAGAGAAGAAGTGCTCAATTTACTTTCATTGTGATGATTTCCAGAATTTTATTTTTTTTATTCTTCCTGATTTTCTTTTGCATTTCTGCTCAGAAAACGGATTCGCTTGACTTTTGGACTGCCAATGGTGATGTAGAATCGATGTACCGCTCCCTGCTGAAAAAGAAAAGTAAAGCCGAACTGAGCGATAAGGAATTTTCACACCTGATTTACGCAGCACAAATGACTCTCAATTATAAAAATGCAGTTGCGTTTGCCACGGAATGGCATGAAAGATCTTCCCGAAAAGGTGATTCTGTTAATATCATTAAAGCAATGAATTATCAGGCAAAACTGTACAACCAGTCGGGCTTATTCAAAAAATCAGCAGAAGTGGCAGATTATCTGGTGAAATATTTTCGAAGAACCGGCAATCCACAAAAAATGCTTCAAAATCAGCTTGTACTCGGCTACAGTCTCACAGAATTGAAGGATCTGAAAGCTGCGAAATCAGTGTATGATGATATAGACAGATCAGGTTTGAACCAATAGGACAGCATCACCTATTTTGTGAATTATTCTAATATAGAAGCCGATCTCAAAAATTATAAAAGTGGTTTGGAAAATGCGAAAATAGGCGTCAGGCTTCTTAAGAAATATGAAGGGGAAGAACTTCCAATGGTTTACAGCAATATCGGAATCATCCTAACCGAACTTAAGAAACCTCGTGAAGCATTGAAATACCTTGATTCTGCGCAGATGCACATTTCAGAATTTCAAAATCTCCGAAACCGCCAGTTGCTGCATCAAAGCCGTTATCTGGCCTGGAAGCAACTCGGAAATGTGGATTCAGCATTTGCGAACGTGGAAAAACTGCGGTTGGTTGACAAGCTGATCACCCAGAAAGAAACGGCAGAAGAAATGGAGAGCTTAAAGACTTCTTTCAAAAAAGAAAGGGAATTACACAGGCAGGTCGAAAGCTCAAAAATTCAGATTGCCAAGAAAGAACAGCGAAATCTACTGTTGCTCATCTTAGCATTACTTTTCGCATTAGGCGCCGTGCTGGTTTACTATTTTTTTAAAGTAAAAAATGCCAAAGCCGAAACTAAAAATGCGGAACTGGAGATGAATCTGCTTCGAAGCCAGATTAATCCGCATTTCATTTTTAATACACTGGCTTCTATCCAAAGTTTGATCAGGCAGGGCAAAAATGAACAGTCAATTAATTATCTGAACAGTTTTGCAAGGTTTGCACGCACCGTTTTGGATTCCTCCAGAAAAAGCAATGTCACGTTGGAAACTGAACTGGAGCTGGTTTCAAAATATGCACAGTTACAACGGTTGCGCAAGGATAATTTCGATTTTGAATTGATTGTATCAGATGAACTGGAAAAACTTAAGGATGAAATTCTTTTTCCGGCAATGAGTCTGCAGCCATTTGTAGAAAATTCCATTAAGCATGGATTCAAAAATATTGATTACCGTGGTAAAATTTTAATCAGTTGTCAGATTTCAAATGACCGTTTTCAGGTAAAAATTGAAGATAACGGTTCCGGAATGCAGGAAAATATGGAATCAAAGCAGCATCATTCCCATGCCATTGCAATTATGAAAGAAAGACTCAAAAGTTTGGATCGTGAATTGAAATCGAAATCCCACATGGAGATCAAAAATAAGACTGACGAAAATGGGGTGGTCGTAACTTTAGATCTTCCTATCATTCCGGCCTCACAAAAGTTCCTGCAATGAAAAAATTATTGATCATTCTTGTAGGTATTTCATTCGTTACCGCTTCTTGTGAACATAAAGTTCAAAAACCTGCCGGTGCAACTGTTCAAAAAGCCAATTCCACGTTTCCCAAAATTGAGATTTTTCAAGTTTACGGCGAATCTGAACCTGTTGGTTACGCTAATGATGCTTCAGCCATAACCAGAAATTTTGGATTTGTTATTGAAAAAGTTGCAGGATCAGTGGTTACTGATTCCCTGTTGAAAGCTGTTCATGAAAATAATTTGCAGGCAAAAAAGAACATGAAGGCTGAATACGGAAAAGATTGGATGAAAAATTTTGAAAAGAGATCGGGATTGAAATTGAATCTGCCGAATTCTTAGCTTAATAATTGAATGTCAAATTTTCGGTTGATATCGAATCCCCTCTAAGTTCGATGAATAAAGAGAATTCGATAAATCTGCATCAGAATGCTGCAAGACAATTACTACACTTTCTTTGTACATTGCAGTACATTAAAAAATCAGAATTATTATGAAAAAATTATTTTTTGCCGGGGCACTTGCTCTGTTTGGTTTATCCGGTGCACAGATTCAACAGGGAAACTGGATGGTTGGCGCTCAGGTTGCCAATTTTAAATTTACCAATGGTTTCAACATGAACCTCACTCCAAAATTGGGTTATTTCTTTCAGGACAGATGGGCAGTAGGAGCAGAAGTAGGTCTGAATGTGTACAGTCCGGAAGGTACCAACGTTACGCAGACCACCTGGAGCGTAGGACCGTTCACAAGATATTATTTCAGCAGCACGGAGGTGGACAGCATGCTTAGAAACGGTGCTTTTTTTGGTGAAGGCAGTGTTGGTTTCGGTGGTGACAATTCCAGTTCCGGAAATTCTACAAACGGTGTAAACCTAGGAATTGGTGCGGGTTACGCATATTTCATAACTGAAAACGTTGGTTTGGAAGCTTTGCTGAAATACCAGGCGCTTCTCGGCGGTGGAAACAAAAATGCAAATGCAAATCTCTTCCTTGGTGTTGGATTCCAAATCTATTTGCCAACCAGTCGCGCAAATGCGGCATTGCAGGATCAGCAGTAATTAAACAGATTACCTGTGAAAAAGCATTTTCAATTTTTTGGAAATGCTTTTTTTTGATATGGTGTCCAAATGTTAGTTGTATCGTGAACTGAATTCCGATACATTTGTATGAATGGTAACATATCAATTTTGGTTGTTAAACAGACAACTGAAATCATGGATAAGACAATAAAAAAAAATACTGCTGAGGAACAGAAAAGTTTTGATGCTGTCGAACAGGTCCTCGAAGAAACGGGCAGCCCTGATGCCGATTCGCGAATTTTGCCTGTTACAGTGGTGGAAAATCCAAACAGCGATAAAGTGATTACTGTCAAACAAATCGAAACGCCGCTCGGAACCATGATTGCCTGTGCTGCTGAAGTAGGCATCTGCATGCTGGAATATTCCGACAGAAAGGCGCTTGCCACTGAACTGAAAGAAATATCAAAGCATTTTAACGCCAGTATTATTCCGGGAGAAAATCCATATTTCACCACTCTGGAAAAAGAACTTGCCGAATATTTCGTTGGAAAAAGAAAAGAATTCACTGCTCCGCTTTCTCCCGTTGGGACTGATTTTCAGAAAAATGTCTGGAAAATTCTGCGTACCATACCGTACGGAACGACGATCAGTTATCAGGAACAGGCCAAAATACTGGGTAATCCGAAAGCAGTCCGCGCAGTTGCGAATGCGAACGGCCTGAATAAAATTTCCATCCTGATTCCCTGTCACCGAGTGATTGGCTCAAATGGAAAACTAACCGGTTATGGCGGCGGAATCTGGAGAAAACAGAAACTGCTCGAAGTCGAACAAGCGGTTTTATTTTAAACCTACTATAAAATTATTTTTACAGTTATTGTTTAATCCTGAATTTTGAAATGTAAACCAAAGCAGACTTCATGAACATACAGGAAATAATAGAACAGGCAGGTTTTGCGCAGCACCGAACTATTTCGAAGCTTTCGGGTGGTGACATCAACGCAGCCTATCGTTTTACTGCAGAAAATGACCCGTATTTTATCAAGATCAATGATGCAGAAAAATATCCTGAACTGTTTCAGAAGGAATCAAACGGACTCAATGAAATTCGAAAGAAATCCCGTTTTAAAATTCCCGAAATCGTAAAAGTAGGCGGCAATGACCGGCATCAATATCTCATTCTTGAATTTCTGCCGGAAGGAAATGCAACCGAAGTTGCATGGATCGAATTTGCCGCAAATCTCGCGAACATGCATCAGGTTTCGAACGAAGCGTTCGGGTTTTATGAAAATAATTACCTCGGAACGCAGCCACAGGACAATTCGCACAAAAACAACTGGGCAGATTTCTATGCCGAAAACCGGATTTTGCCTGCGATGAAACAGATGTTCGACAAAGGAATCGCTTCCCGTAACGATCTGAAAAACACAGACCGGCTTTGTGCCCGACTTGCCGAAATTTATCCTTCAGAAAAGCCTTCGCTGATACACGGTGATCTTTGGGCCGGAAATTATTTTGTTACCGAAAGTAGTGAAATCACGGTCATTGATCCTGCCGTTTATTATGGACACCGCGAAATGGATCTCGCAATGGCGATGCTTTTCGGAGGTTTTCCCGAAACTTTTTATAAAAACTACTTCGAATGTTTTCCTGTAGCGCCGGGATTTCAGGAAAGGGTAGAGGTTTCCCAGCTATATCCGCTGATTTTTCATGCAGTTCGGTTTGGCGGAAGCTATATTACATCGGTACAGCGAATTCTGAAAAAATTCGGTTAATTTTGATTTTTACTTACTATGGAAAATATTCTGCAGCCTGTCCTGGAAAACGAAAATGTGCGTCTGCAACCGTTGCAGCAATCTGACTTTGAAGTTTTGTACAATGTTGCATCAGATCCGGAAATCTGGGCTCAGCATCCGAATAAAAACCGATATGAACGCGAGGTTTTTCAGCGTTTTTTTGAAGGAGCAATGGCAAGTGACGGAGCCTTCTTAATTATCGATAAAAAGAGCGGGGAAACAGCAGGCAGCACACGATTCTACAG
>JAEWOM010000106.1 GCA_023399675.1 Bacteroidota bacterium | reverse complement strand
GCAGGGAACCTCGTTCATCAGGGTATCGCAAATGGTGGTTTCTACGAATGGGATCTGAATAATCAGCGCGGCAGAAGGGTGGCATCCGGCGTTTATTTCGTATTGATGACCAATGAAGACGGTACCGATAAAGCAACTGCCAAAATCGCCGTAGTGAACTGATGATTACAGAAACAGGATTTCTGCTGTCCTACATCAAGTATGGGGATAACGATGCGGTAATTCATGTTTTTACAAAGGAAAACGGCTACCGGTCGGGTTTTCTGCGCGGCATTTATTCGAAGAAAAGCCGTAAGAAGCCATATCTTTTTCCACTACGGGAACTGTGTCTGACTTTTTCACCGAATCAGCGCAGCGGACTCAGCAGCATTTCAAAAGTAGAGCTGTCTGATAAGCGGGATTTCGAAAGCAATGTGAAAGCCGGTACGGTCCTGTTTTTCATTGCGGATATGCTCAACCAGATTCTGCAGAATACAGATGCCGATTTGCAGGTTTATGACGAGATATCAAAATTTCTCAATGAATTGGAAAAAGGGAATTTCTCGGCGCATCCTGTTTTTCTAATCAAAATGATGGCATACGCCGGTATTCAACCGTTAATAACACCTGCAGAATTCCTGAACCCTGAATCCGGCAGCTTTGAATCAGAAATTTCACACCAGCTGTTCGGAGCAGAAGTATCACTGATTTTTCGGGAAATTATTGTGTCTGATTGTCCCTATGATAAGAAACTCCGGACCGAACAGAAGCAGAATCTGCTAGATGCACTGCTCGTGTATTATCAGTATCATATTCCGGATTTCAGAACGCCAAAAACACTGGAGGTGGTGCAGCAGATCTTTGAGTAATCAGTCTACGAATTTTTTGCGCTGCTCAGCGGTCGGCATTTCGCAGTGCGGATTCATACGGTCGCGGTTCGCGGCAATTCTGTCGTAAATGAGGTCCGAGAAAAAGCGCGGAAAAATGTTCATTTTTGCCAGCATTCCGTAGGTTCCGCCCAGTATTTTCGCAATTTCCAGTACCGCTTCAGATTTTACAAGGAAGTACGATTCCGGTTTCCACAGGTAAAGTGTGTTGAATTCTTTACGGTCGAGCCCGCGTTCATAGAGGAAATTCTGCCCGAAATTTCCCTGCAGTGATGCGAACATAAACTGATCTTTGCGGTCGTTTTTCAGAATCCACGAAACCCAGTAATTGCAGAAAGCGCAGTCACCGTCATACAGAACATAATATTTTTTGGAATCCACCATAGTCAATTATACGAAAAAAGATTTGCTTCAAACAAATGAAGCAAATCCGGTATTAATAATATTATCAGCCTGTTAATCAGACGCTGTAAATTTTGCTGTAATACTCGTCTGCCATTCGGTCGCTGTTGAAGTTCACCCGCACATCTTCCATTGCAGTTTGCTGAACTTTACGCCATTCATCCGGTCTGTCGTAATACATGGGTAAAATTTCGTTTTCCAGCAGATCGAACAGTTCATCCATGTCATAATTATCCTGTTCGTAAACGCTCATATTGGCATAATCGGCTTTTTTAACCACAAAAGAATTCTCACCGTGTTTTGCAAATTCCGGAATCCATCCGTCGTCGGTTGACAGATTGACGGAACCGTTCATTGCGGCTGTCATTCCGGATGTTCCTGAAGCTTCTCTCGGAACCCTCGGGTTGTTCAGCCATAAATCGGAGCCCTGTTTCAGCAGTTTGCTCAGTGCCAGTTCATAACCGGTAAGCACGGCCATGTTTTTATGGTTTTTGCTTTCTTCAACCAGCATATTAAATGTTGAAATTGCAGAATAATCCATCGGATATGGTTTTCCAGCCCAGATCATCTGTACGGGATATTTCGGGTTGTTCAGCAAATTCAGAAATCTTGGTTTATCATGAAGCAACAGATCAGCGCGTTTGTAGCCGGCGAACCTTCTTGCCCAAACGATGGTAAAAACATTCGGATTGAACAGGTTGCCGCACTGGTCTGCAACCACGCGAAAAAGTCTTTTCTTGAGGTGTTTTTTGCGGTAATCGAACAAAGTGCTGTCACTGTTATCTGCCGCTTCATACATCGTTTTATCTCCCCAGTATTTAAATTCCTGTGCATTCGTTATGGATGTTATTTCGCAGATGCCGTCATACTTTTGCCACATGGCCCGGGAAACATGTCCGTGCAGTTCAGAAACACCGTTTGCAATACGGGCCATTCTCAATGCACAAAGGGAATGATTGAAAATTTCCGGATTGGCGTCTCTTTCGATTTCTTTTACTTCCTCCGGTTCCAGACCACTGAAATAGGACATATCATGGCAGAGATTCAGGTTGTGCTGCTCGTTACCGGCTTCTTCCGGCGTATGCGTCGTAAAAACCAGTTTTTCACGCACTTTTTCGAGGTCACCTTCAAATTTTCTGAGTAGGTAAAAAGCAGCAGGCAAACCGTGCGCTTCATTCAGATGATAAACATCTCTTTCAAAATTCAACTCATCCAAAAGCCTTGCACCTCCTTTTCCGAGTAAAACATACTGCGCTAATTTGGTTGCTTCATTCGCATCGTACAGCTTATGGCAGATGGTTTTAGAAATGTGGTCGTTTTCCGGTACATCGGTGGACAGGAAGAACATCGGCGCAGTATGGAAAATCTCAGGATCAAGATAATATACCTGAACCCAAACCGGTGCGCTGTGGATGTCAATTTGAAATTTAATTCCGGTATCCTCCAGAAAACTGTAGATTTTTTTTGTCCAAACCGGCTGTAAGGTCTGATCGTGGTTTCTCGCCTGATCGTAGTATCCGAATTTCCACAGAATTCCGATTCCAACCAAATCCTGCTTCAGGTTATACGCACTTCGCATGTGCGATCCTGCAAGGAATCCTAGACCTCCTGAATAAATTTTAAGTGCCTGATCGATGGCGAATTCCATTGAAAAATAGGCCACTTTCTGTGCATACTTTGGGTTGATGCTGTAAGGCATCGTGAAATTTTTAAAATCTGTCATTATAACTGTGTCTTCTTATTATTTTTTTAATGTTTTCTCGTTTTTCAGCCGGATTGGGTGATCAGCGCTGTTGCATAAGAAACCCCGCGTTTGGAAGTTTTTCCAAAAATAATGTTTTAAGATGAATTATATTTTAAATCTTACCGGTAATGTTATTCGTATTGAAATATTTGCTAATTTAGGTACGTAAAATTTTGATAATCAAAACTTCAGGCTATGAAGAAACCGATTAACTGTGAAGATCTGACGAAAAGTCTGAGTCTTTATCATCTCAACCGGCATCTTAAGAAACGCCCGATCGAAAAGTATCACCGCCAGATTGACAGTTCAGCACTTCACGACCGCGAGAAATACCGGAAGAAGTCGGAAATTCTGCTGATGAATGCCTTTATGCACCATTTTCCGGAGGTGAAGTTTGAAAATTTAATTTGCGAAAGCCCGGATTTCATAGCCACATTGGAAGGAAAAACCATTGGCATCGAACTTTCTGAAGTAATCAATCATCTGGAGATAAAGAAAGTTGAAAATCTGATGAACCGGATTTTTCGCCAGGCTGAAATGCAGCTGGAAACTGAAGACACCGCGAAATTTCGTGGTGTTTATTTTTTGCATTTTGAACCGCTTTCACTGCACGACCTCACGGTAAAACAGCAGGAAATTATTGAGAATATCTGCAAATGCATTCGGAAAGGCAAATCGGCAGGCGTTGTGAGAAGTCTTCGCAAATCCCGTCACAGGCGCAATGTATTCATCACGCATGATTATAACCTCAATCTTTTCGATTCCCTTTCTTCAGATAAAATTATCGAAATCATCCATAAAAAAAATGAGAAATTTCCGTTCTACGATTCCTCAGTGGACGAATGCTGGCTCGTCGTGGTCTCAGATATGAACTCGCTTGCCTCCAGATTTTCGTTCATTCAGAACCGTGAGGAATTACGCGAAATAAGATCACCTTTCGACCGGATTTTTCATCTGGAGAACCTTTGTGGAAACCTCGTTTACATCAAATAGAAATTCTTGCAGTTCAGTGAGCACAAGGTTGCGTTTAAAAATGATCCGGAATTTTCTTATGTACAGGAAATGACACTATTGCGCTCTGGTATTGAATTTGATATAATCTGCCGAGATTTTGATTACATTAGTCACTGCGATGGTTTAACATTGATGTTTTCAGATAATCCTACTTTTATGCGAAAATTACTTCCGGTTCTGCTTTTATTCTTGGCTGTTTATTCTTACGGGCAGGTAAAGTGGATGACGCTTAATGAAGCGCTGAAGGCGCAGCAGGTACAACCGAAGAAAATAATCATTGATTTTTACGCTGACTGGTGTGGTCCCTGCAAAATCATGGAGAAGAAGACGTACAATCATCCGGTAATTGCTGAATATATCAATACCAATTATTATCCGGTAAAATTTAATTCCGAAGGAAAAGAATCCGTAAATATCTATAACAGAACTTTCGGCAATCAGGGGTATAAAGCCCGCCGAAGCAAAAATTCGCTGCACGATTTCACCCGGTTTATGAATGTGAATGCGGTCCCGAGCATTGTTTTTCTCGATGAAGCAAGCCAGCCGATTACCATTCTGCAGGGAGCGCTAACTGCCAGAGAACTCGAACCTTATTTACCGTTTTTTGCATCCGACAGTTATCTGAAACTTAAAACGAGAAAGGAATGGGAGGCGTATCAGTCGAAATTCCGCTCCAAAATCAAAGATTAAAATCACTTTTTTAATGATTAGAATCTGCACACTGTGCCGATTTTTTTATTTTTGAAACGCAGCATCAATCATGCTGTAATTTCTGATGCATTTAACCGCTGAATCGTCCATAGAATATTTGAAGGGCATTGGGCCCGAACGCGCAAAACTGATCAAGAATGTTTTGGGAATCAGCACTGTGGAAGATTTTCTGAATTTTTTTCCGAACCGCTATCTCGACAAAACAAAAATCCACACCGTAAAAGAACTAAGCCCTGATGCGCTGTCGGAAATTCAGCTGAAAGGAAAGATTACATCTGTGCAGGAACTCGGATCAGGAAGAGGTAAAAGACTTACCGCAAAGTTTTCCGATGGTAGCGGCACCATTGATCTGGTTTGGTTTCAGTATTCAAAATGGCTGAAGGAACAGATTCCGCAGGAAAGGGAAGTCCTGATTTTTGGTAAAGTAACAACCTTTAACCAGACGTTCTCGATGGCGCATCCGGAAATCGAAATTTTTGAGAATAAAGAAGGAGACGCGCATCTCGTTCCGGTATATCCATCATCCGAGAAACTCTCGAAAAGAGGACTCAGCGGAAAATTCTTTCAGTCAGTCTTGAAGAATATCATGGCCATGCTGCCCGCGCTGATTTCAGAAAACCTGCCGGCTCAACTGATGGAAAGGCTCAATCTTGTCGACAGAAATCAGGCTTATCAGCACGTGCATTTTCCAGCAAGCCAAAAGCATCTGGACGCGGCAAACCGTCGGCTGAAGTTTGAAGAGGCGTTCTTTTTTCAGCTCGGTTTTGCTTTGAAGAAACAGCATCACCAGGCTCATTCTGTTGGCAACGCTTTTCCGATAGTCGGGGATTATTTCAACCGTTTTTATAATGAATTTCTTCCGTTTGAACTAACGGACGCGCAGAAGCGTGTGCTGAAGGAAATTCGAAACGACATGAAAAGACCGGTGCAGATGAACCGGCTTTTGCAGGGCGATGTGGGATCGGGAAAAACCATGGTTGCACTGCTTTCGATGCTTATAGCCCTCGATAACGGTTTTCAGAGTGTGATGATTGCACCCACAGAAATTCTGGCGCAACAGCACTTCAATGGAATTTCGGAATTGCTCAGTGAGTTCGGAGTTCAGGTAAAACTTCTTACCGGATCGACAAAAACTGCTGAACGCAGGATAATTCATGAACAGCTGCAGAGCGGTGAATTGGCGATTCTGGTTGGTACGCATGCCGTGCTGGAAGACGTGGTGCAGTTTAAGAATTTAGGTCTTGCAATTATCGATGAACAGCACCGTTTCGGCGTTGCTCAGCGTTCCAGACTGTGGGCAAAAAACCGGATTCCCCCGCACGTTTTGATCATGACTGCCACACCGATTCCCAGAACGCTGGCGATGAGTTTTTACTCCGATCTGGATGTTTCTGTGATTGATGAAATGCCTGTGGGCAGAAAAGCCATTATTACCGCCCACCGCCGTGAAAAAGACAGATTATTTGTGTACAATTTTTGTAAAGAGGAAATCCGGAAGGGCAGGCAGATTTATTTCGTATATCCGCTGATCGAGGAAAGTGAAACGCTGGATTATAAAAATCTGATGGCCGGTTTCGAGCATGTTGTGGAGTTTTTTTCCGAATTTTCTGTTGCGATGCTGCACGGAAAGATGCTGCCGGCGGAGAAAGATGCAGCAATGCAGTATTTTGCTTCCGGCAAGGCACAGATTATGGTCTCCACGACCGTTATTGAAGTCGGGGTGAATGTTCCGAACGCATCTGTAATGGTTATTGAAAGCGCTGAAAGATTCGGACTGTCGCAATTGCACCAGCTTCGCGGAAGGGTAGGGAGAGGTGCAGAACAGAGTTACTGTATTCTGATGTCGGGCGATAAACTCACCGCAGAAAGCAGAAAACGAATCAAAACCATGTGCGAAACGAATGACGGTTTCAAAATTTCTGAGGTGGATATGCAGCTTCGCGGTCCCGGTGATATTTTGGGAACGCAGCAGAGCGGCGTGGTCGATTTTAAGCGTCTGGATCTGATGAAGGATGAAAAAATCATCAAAGCTTCACAGGCGGAAGTCGCAAAGCTGCTGTCCGGAGATCCGTATTTAAATCTGCCGGAAAATCAGCAGTTAAAGCAATACTATCTCAAATACTACCGCGGCCGCAATAAGTGGAGCAAAATTTCCTGATCGGTTTCCACGCAGATACTTTTTTGGTACGCGCCTCCATTATCATCATTTCAGAATTCTGCCAAATTCCGTTAACATTTGATTAAAAAAAACTATTTTTGGGCAAATTCAATTAAACATGGAGAAAACAACCAACAAACATCCGAAAGGCTTGCCGTTTCTGTTCTTCACAGAAATGTGGGAACGCTTTGGGTATTACCTGATGCTCGGGATTTTCGTGCTTTATATGATCGATCCGAAAGATACCGGCGGTCTCGCTTTTTTGGATAAGAATGCGTACGATATTTTCGGAACATTCATCGCACTGACCTATCTGACACCGTTTCTCGGCGGTTTTCTAGCTGACCGGATTTTAGGTTATGTAAAAGCGATCTACATCGGTGGACTTCTGATGGCTGCAGGCTATATCGGTTTGGGGCTCTTCCAGGAACTTCCGTTGTTTTATGCTTCGATGGGTTTAATCATTTTGGGGAACGGATTCTTTAAACCAAGTATTTCCACGCTGTTGGGAAATCTGTATACCGAAGAACCGTACAGAGCCAATAAAGATGCAGGTTACAATATTTTCTACATGGGAATTAACATCGGTGCACTGATCTGTAATTTCGTGGCTGCCTACATGCGAAACAAATATGGTTGGGGGCCTGCATTCATTACAGCCGGAGTGGGGATGCTGGTTGGTCTGATGGTTTTCACAATCGGGATGAAGCACATCCGGGCTGGAAACATCATCAAACCGGTTCAGGAAGGTGATACCAAGATTTCTGATGTACTCGTGAAAGTGTTTTTGCCGGCGATTGTTGCCGGGGTTATCGGTTGGATTATTCCGGGTGATATTTTCGGCAGCGATTCTACAGATGCGTTTATTTTTGCGTGTATTCCTGTGGTTTATTTTTATGTAATGCTTTATGTGAAGGCCAATGCGGAAGACAAGCGGCCGATCGGTGCTTTACTGGCGATTTTTGCGGTGAGTTTGATGTTCTGGGCAGTTTTCAAGCAAAACGGTACCGCACTGACAAACTGGGCAAAAT
>JAEWOM010000097.1 GCA_023399675.1 Bacteroidota bacterium | reverse complement strand
ACTTCCGCCGGCTTCCGGCAAAGAACTTCGGTTGCTGGTAATCACCGGAATTCCGGAAAATAAAGCTTCAATCACCGGGATTCCAAAACCTTCGAATTCACTGGGATAAATCAGGAAATCGGCCATTCGGTAAATCGCGGCAAGTTCTGTCATCGTCATTCCTTCCAGAAAAATAATCTGCTTATCCATTTTATTTTTGCCGATGAATTTTTGGATTTTCCTGAAATAGGAAGTCTTTTTGCCCACCGCAACAACGGGAATTTCAGTGCCTTCCACAGCTCGGATAACCTGAAGCAGATTTTTACGTTTCTCAATCGTACCCACATTCAGGATAAACCGTTCAGGAAGGTGATGTTTTTTCCTGATTTCGTCCTTCAAATCTTTATCCACCGGCAATTTGAATGCTTCGTGGCAGCCCTGATACACCACCGTGATTTTCTCAGGGTGAACTTTTAGAAAGGAAATAATATCCTGTTTAGTCTGCTCCGAAATAGCGATGATGTGATCTGCAATTTCAGCCGCTTTTTTAAACTTCCAGTAGTGAATTTTTCTGTCGAACCAACTGTAATATTGTGGGTAACGCAAAAAAATCAAATCGTGAATCGTGACGATTTTTCTGATCGGTTTTGCATTCCATTTCAAAGGCAGTTCCCCGGAAAGTCCGTGATAAATTTCGGCGCCCTGATCCTGTGCCTCCCTGCCCATATTCAACTGCCTCGCCAGTTTAGCTGATGACGTTTTTACGAACGATACATTTGACCGTTTCAAGATTTCTGCGCCGCGATCTGATTGTTTTTTATTAAGCAGCAGATATTCGTTTTCCGGAAAATGCTTTGCGAGGATGCGCACCAGATCCCGCGAGTAATTTCCTAAACCGGAAGCATTCTGGAAGAAGCGTTTGGCATCAAAAGCAATTTTCATTCTTCTTTCGGTTTAAGAATGTTCTGTGAAAGCTGCTTTCTTTTCCAGTGTTCAGATTTGTCTTTGTACAGAAAAAATTTCCCGAGATTGTATTTGAATTTCATCCCGTTGTCGTAATGCGGTCCGGTAAAACGGTGCGGAATATCCGGGTTCTGTGCCAGGCATTCTTTTACGGCATCGGTATAAACTGTGGGGCCCGTTGTTTTATGAACGTTATGAGGATACGGATTATGCTCCAGGTTATCCATGATTTTTTCCAGCATTCTTTTCAGAAAAGGATGTCCGGCTTCGTAAGCAAGTCCCCACTGAACGTAATAAGTTGGTGGAATTTCGTCGCAGACCAATGCGTGATCATCTTCGCGGATAATCGTGCGTAACGGTTTATTCAAACCGCTGTCGATA
The DNA here is from genome assembly GCA_023399675.1 of Bacteroidota bacterium. Taxonomy (GTDB): domain Bacteria; phylum Bacteroidota; class Bacteroidia; order Flavobacteriales; family Weeksellaceae; genus JAEWOS01. Next base: position 2,352 of record JAEWOM010000097.1, on the reverse strand, counting down.
TCGAGATAAACACCGCCTTTTTTGTATAGAATTGCATACCGAAAGAAATCAGCCTTTGCTGCTCCGATTGTCAGCCTCCGATAATTATCCAGATACTCCTTTGGAAATTCTGTTTCGAAAAATTCTTCAATCGCGTTGTCGTCGTAAAAATAATAGGCGTATTCCGGATTTTTTCTTAGTATGGATCGGATGTGCAGCCTCGTAAGCAAAGGCAGCTTTGAGCTTTTGAATGTCTGAAAGATCTGTTTCGGAATTGCCACTCAGCGAATTTTAGACGGCAACATTATTGTCGCGAAGTGCATCATTCAGCGACGTTTTCTTATCCGTGCTTTCCTTGCGCTGGCCGATGATCAGTGCGCACGGCACCTGGTAATCACCCGCCGGAAATTTCTTCGTATAACTTCCCGGAATTACAACTGAACGCGCAGGAACTCTTCCTTTTATCTCGACCGGTTCACTTCCCGTTACATCAATTATTTTCGTCGACGCCGTCAGTACAACATTCGCACCCAAAACCGCTTCTTTTTCCACATGAACTCCTTCCACAACAATACATCTTGAGCCGATAAAACAGTCGTCTTCAATGATGACCGGTGCAGCCTGCAAAGGTTCCAACACACCGCCAATACCTACTCCACCGCTCAGGTGAACATTTTTGCCAATCTGCGCACAACTCCCGACAGTAGCCCACGTATCAACCATAGTTCCGCCGTCCACATATGCCCCGATATTAACGTATGACGGCATCATAATTACACCTTCGGCAACAAAACTGCCGTGTCTTGCAATAGCGTGAGGAACGACGCGAACACCTTTTTCAGCATAACCTGTTTTCAACGGAATTTTATCATGAAACTCAAAAGGTCCCACTTCAACAGTTTCCATTTTTTGGATCGGGAAGTACATCACAACTGCTTTTTTCACCCATTCATTTACCTGCCAGCCGTTTTCAACCGGTTCAGCTACGCGCAGTGTGCCGGCATCAAGTTGAGCCACTACTTCACGAATGGCAGCCTTACTGTCCTCATTTTGCAATAGATCTCTGTTGTCCCAAATATTTTCAATGGTTTGTTGAAGGTCTTTCATGTTAAAATTTTAATTAGACAAAAATACAAATAGAATGGCCCGGCACGAAATCAAACGGCAAGTTTTGAAAAAATAGTTTTCTTTTTCATTCTTTGTATTTCAATTTCCGGATTTGATTTTTGAAGCCTACTCAGGAATTCTTCTGTTTCAACTGGCGATATAATAACAGAGTCAAACTTATTGTAAAAGATTTCGAGACGGTCGAGCGACCCTGCAGGAGAACTTAAAGGATTATTGGTTTCCACAATTTTTCTGATGGATTTGATTTCGATTTTAATATCCGGCATCAAAGCCGCACGAACAATCAATACATGATCGGTTAAAGTATAGTGAATGCCCCGAAAGGCGAAAACGAAGATGACCGTAACAAGTGCAATCGGAATTAATGTATAAAGCCACCAATCTTTTCCAATAAAGCCCATGAACAGGTAAACCATCAGAAGAAAACCAATAATCTCAAGTCCAATTTTTGTACGGTACCGCTTTTTCACCAATTGTTTTTATAGTACTCTTCGGGCAAACAGATAGGCGTTGTTCCAGTATTTTTCATTTAAAGATGAATAAATGACACCTTTGGAAGTGGAAGAATGGATAAAGGTAACTTCTCCATTTTCTCTGATAGTATGGACGATACCAACGTGCGAAACCTTCCCGGTTCCCGATGTGGCAAAAAACAGTAAATCTCCCGGTTTTGCATTTCTGATATTGATTTCCTCACCTTCCAAAGCCTGATCGCTGCTTCGCCGCGGAAGTTTCATGTCGTTTTCTTCGTAAACTTTACACACCAGCCCTGAACAGTCGAACCCCGCAGAAGTATTCCCCGCATATTTGTACGGGGCACCCAGATATTTTTCAGCGTCTTTAAGTAATTCGGTTACTTCACCGGAATTATTCCCTTTATAATTGGATTCAAGGACGCGTAATCCTTCGGTTCTGGTGACGGTTTTCGTGTTGGAATCGGGTCTTTTTACCGGCTTTTTTGCTGCGCCGCAGGATGCTAAACTTATGATGAGAGAGGCGTACAGGAATTTTCGCATAGATTAGTTATTGCTCAAAAATAGTGAAAACAATCAAAACACAAATTCAGGGAAGTGTTTAGCTTTTAGTTCGGCATTAATTACCATGAAACAAGTAAAAAATTGGCGGCATGTAGGTTTATTTTCTGGAAATTTTTGTACTTTTGCATGCTCAAAGCCAAAGGGAAACCGGATGCCTTGAATATTGATAACAAAGTAAATAAGCAGAACAATGCCAAAATTAAAAACG
>JAEWOM010000059.1 GCA_023399675.1 Bacteroidota bacterium | reverse complement strand
GGTGAAAGTCCGTCAATTGTAAAGGTTCCCGAATTTGGGCGGATTAAACCGCAAAGCATGGAAATCAGCGTTGTTTTACCGGCACCGTTCGGTCCCAGAATTCCGTAAATTTCGTTGGAAGGAACTTTCAAGGAAATATCATTTACAGAGATGTACTCTGCATTCGGATATTTTTTTACGAGGTTCCTGGTTTCTATAATGCTTTCTGCCATCAGCATATTTTATTGCTGCAAAAATAGCAAATATTGCTGCCTTACTATAAATTGGTAAATTTCTGTCTTTTTAGCTTATCGCGTTCTTAAGCTTTCTGTAAAATGCCTCTTCCTTATCGGCAATCTGCAGCATGGATTGTGAAAGATGGTTGTAAACGTCGCTTTTGCTGTTCCGGTTTTTGTAAACGCGGGCGATGTCGACTGCGAAATCGCGCCAGTCGTCACCGATTGCTGTGATTTCTTTGGCAAGTTCTTTCAGTTCCGGCTTTTTCAGAATTTCTGACGCTTCGTGCAGAAAGGCTCCGTAAATATATCGGAAACCGCCGCCACCCGTACCGATTTCTTCCTGCATCCGGATCAGCTGTCCCAGATAATGGTTGGTAGTTTTGGCGCCTTTTTTCTCTGCCCACTTCGGGATGCTCTTTGCTACCCAGCGAATCGCTTTTACCCCGATAATCGGCGCAGGAGCAAGCATTCTTTTGCAGGTTTCTTTAATTCCTTTAATAATGGCACCTTCCAAATCGATTTTTTCAGGAATTTCAACCGGATAATACATATGGCCTTTCGGAGCCATTGCGCCTTTTGCATAACGCACCCTTTCCAGTTCTTTTTCGGTAAGCGTCGTGGTATAGCCCATCACCGGATCGCTGATGAGAAAAGTGTCATCCTTTTTTCCGTACACCACCAGATTGTGGGCGTTGAAATGGAATTTGTACTCTTCCGGGAAATAGGTCAGGTGAAAAACGCCTACCTGCAAACCGGTCGGAATATTCTTTTTCAGATTCTCTTCCAATGCGCGCTGCGCTTTTTGGGGATCACTGAATTTTTCTCTTTTAATTTTGATGCCGAGCCTTTTTGCAGCCTTGCTGAAGATGGATCCGGGCATTGGACGGTAACTGAATCCCGGTGCGAAATTGACCTTTAAAAACGGCAGATATACGAAAAACAATCCTGAGCCGATCCCGAAAATCATTGGTTCGGAAAGGTTAAGTCCTCTGTCTTTCAGGAGGTTGGATGCTACACCATTTTCGCAGTGTGCAGACTGATGATGGGTAAAATCCAGTTGTAGTTCTTCGCTCATTTATTTTCCGTCAAAATTTTTCAGTTCTTCTACTGTAATATCAAATGCATCGGCGTATTTCTGCAGTTTTCTGTCGCTGAGCTTGCGGAAAACCTTCGGTTTGGCATGTTGCTTTACAAAATACGTCCACATCCCTACAAAACCTGCCAGAATGCCGAAATCCATTTTATTCACTTCCATGAAATATACGATCGGGCTCACCTTTCCGTCTGCAACATCCTGTTTAGCCTGATTTACACGTTCGTTAATCAGTTCCATACTTTCATCCAGCGCCAGCGCTTTGGCTTCCCAGCCGCTGCTTTTTGCCGTGGTGTAATTTCCGTCTTCATCGGTAACATAATACAGGTCCGTCATGTTAACGGATTTCAATACGCTGTCTTCCTGTGGTACTTCAGATTTTTTCATTTCGTAAAAAATTTAAAGTGCTTTAATAAATAGGCTGATATCAGATTCCGCCAAAATTTCTTTGTCTCGGAATACGCTGCAATGCACATTACAGATTTCACCAAACTGTGACTGCAGCTCAGCGGTCGACAGGATTTCTTCTCCCACTTTCGGTAAACTGTAGATTTTTACCTTCTTGATATTGGTGATAAAGCCGATAACCTGCGAGCCGGGATCATCATGATGGCCGATCTGTTCGCGTAAATCCTGTCCGGTAATGGTGGAGCAGGTCTGCGCCATATTTTCCACTATTCCCGATTCAGAAAAATATCCGTTGTCGAGAAAAATATTTTCTTCGCTGATCCGGAAACTGGTCACCACTTTTTCGCGACAGATTTCCACTACCTTATCTACCATGAGCATCGGCTCGCGGTGCGGCAGGTAATTCTGAACATCGATATTTCGTTTGGTCTCCAATTTTCCGGATTATTTTAAAACAGTTTTCATTTCAGAAGAGGCAATAACTTCACCGTTCAGCTTTGTCGAGATCTGAACCAGCGTAACTCCCATCATTTCGCTCAAAATTTTGATATCAGTCGTAAGCACCTCTCCAACTTGCGGCAGTGTTGAGATTTCAAAAAATTTTATGGCACCGATATAGCCAACCGGCGGTTCTTCATTCTTCAGGAAATAGCCAAAACCCGTATGCAGTGCTACACTTTGAGCCTGATGTTCTACTACGCCAGAAGCCTGAAATTCACCGTTTTCCACGAAAATATGTTCATCAGGAATAGTAAATGACGACTGCAGCGAACTGTCATCGAACGCATGAAGTGCATCCACCATTACAAATGGTTTTTTTTGCGGAATAATGCCGGCAATAACCTGCGGAGCGGTAATCGGAAGTTCCATTTCTTACATCACGGTCAGCAGTGCGCACGAATAGGCAAAACGTCCGCTTTCCGGAATACAAAGCAGTACTTTTTCGTCTTTCTTCAGCCTGCCTGATGCCATCAGTTCTTCCAGTGCGATATAGATCGATCCTGATCCGATATTTCCGACTTCAGAGAGGTTGTAGAACCATTTTTCTGTCGGGAAATCCATGCCGAGGGCTGCGAATTCTTCCTTCAAACCGTCTTTGAAGAAATTTGATGAAATGTGTGCGAGTACGTAATCCATATCATCCGGATTCAGGTTGTGCTTATCAAAAGATGCGCGTAAAGCCTGAGCTCCCTTCTTCAGAATATTTTCGCCGAGGAGTTTCGTATCCTGCTTCAATGCAAAAATAGACTGCTTCAGCCATTCGTCCGACTGATAATCTGCCCACGATTTGAGGCTGCCGTCTTCCTGCTTTTCGCAACCGGCGTACATGCAGGCTTCCAGTTCATGTGCATAGGAATAGAAATCAATAAATTCAACTCGCAGGTTCACCTGTCCTTCACGCTGCTTGTTCTCAAGCAAAAAAGCACCGGCACCATCGGACAGCATCCATCTCAAAAATTCTCTTTTAAAAGCGATAATCGGTTTTTCTTCCAGCTGAATCAGGTTTTCTGCTTCATGGTTGAATTTATCAGCCGTCATCCAGGCTGAAAATCTTTCAGAACCTACGCAAACAGCATTATTTGAGTTTCCGGATTTCACAGACATGTATCCATATTGTAGTGCATTCATCCCGGAATTACACAATCCCATGGATGTATTGATCTCATAGGAGTGGTCAGGCTTCAAAACACCGTGTACCATGGACGCGTGCGAAGGCTGAATCTGGTCTGCAGAAGTAGTTCCGCAAGATAAAACCTCAATGTGATTTCTTGTGAAATCATCATCAAACAGTTTTTCAACAGCTTTTGCCGTAATATCGGCATTGGTTTCTGTCGGGTTATTGTTTTTGTCTAAAGCATAGTATCTGGTTTTAATACCGTTATTGCGCAGAATCAGCGATTTCGCCTTCGAAGGCGCATTGTTTACATAGCCCAGATATTCTTCCATCTCGTCATTTGAAATGGGATTACCCGGTAAATATTTTGCAGCTCTTGTTATAAAAACTTCGTTCATTATATATATGGTCGTTATTATTCTTCTAAATTAAATCAAATTAGATGCCCTGATAATATTTGATTTGCTTTTTTCTTTTGAACCAGAAGAGCGGTGTGGTGATGTTGTAAAAAAACAGGACAATCGGCGAAATGATCCAGATTGCAACCATCAGATAAAATTTAAACATCTTCACCCAAAATTTTCTGGAGCCGGGGTTGTTTTTTACTTTTCCGGAAAAGAAGGTAAACAGCTTATTACCAACCTGTTCCACTTTTACCAGGAAAGGCCTTACTTCCACCGCGCCGTTTTTTACCAGTTCAGCCTGCATTCCTTCAAAATTTCCGGTTCGGGCAAATTTCCCGATGATTTTCCCGTATTTTCCCGCTTC
>JAEWOM010000094.1 GCA_023399675.1 Bacteroidota bacterium | reverse complement strand
ATGAGATGGACAGAAGACAGAAGTGAAAATGTGGACGACAGACGCGGCAGAGGAGGCGGCGGAATGCTTGTTGGAGGCGGTCTTGGGACACTGATTATTGCTGCTATCATATTTTTTCTCGGAGGCGATCCTTCCGCGATTTTAAGTTCAGGTATGCAGAGTTCTGCACCGACCGAACAGCGTGATCTTACCAATGAGGAACTGCAGATCAGAGAATTTGTAAGTATGGTTACTGCCGAAAATGAACAGACCTGGACAACTATTTTTGCAGAAAACGGTATGCAGTATCGTCCGGCAAAAGTCGTGATGTTTGAAGGCGTTACGCAGTCCGGCTGTGGAACAGCACAGGCAGCAATGGGACCGTTTTACTGCCCAATGGATCAGACAGTTTATATGGATATGAGTTTCTTTGCTGAATTGCAGAGCAGATTTGGCGCTCAGGTTACTGAATTTTCTGTTGCGTACGTAATGGCGCATGAAATGGGACACCATATACAGAATCTATTAGGAACACTTCAGAAGACAGAACAGTTGCGCAGAAGCGGCAGATATTCTGAGTCTGAACTCAACCAGGTTTCGGTTGCTACAGAACTTCAGGCCGATTTTTATGCTGGACTCTGGGCCAGAAAATCCCACGAAAGAGAAAAATTCCTGGAACCGGGTGATCTGGAAGCTGCAATTTCTGCAGCAGAAGCGGTTGGAGACGATAACATTCAAAGACGTTCACAGGGTTATGTTAATCAGGAAGGTTTCACCCACGGATCTTCGGCACAGCGTAAAGAGTGGTTCATGAAAGGTTACAACACCGGTGATATCCGCCAGGGAGACACATTCAACGCTTTACTTCGATAATCAATAAAAAACAGATTCCACCTTTTTACCGTGGTGGATTTTTTTTGGAAATGAGCCTGTACTTTATTGCTGTAGAACCGAATCCGGAAATGGCCGGAAGAATAAAAAGTATTCAGCTTGACTTCAAGACCCGATTCAACTCCCGAAAAGCGTACGACAGCTTTCCGCATATTACACTGGTTCCGCCGTTTCGTTTTGAAGAGAAGCAGGAGAAAAGCCTCATCGAAGAATTTCACAGAATAAATCTGCCTGAAAAACCATTTGAAGTAAATCTGAGCGGATTCGGAAGTTTTGAGAACCGAAAAAACCCGGTTATTTTCATCAAGCCAAACCTTTCTGAAGAATTAACTATTCTGCGTAATGCGCTCATTAATCATTTCACCGAACCCGAAAACTTCTTTCACCCGCACATAACCGTAGCTTATAAAGATCTATCACCGGAAGATTTCAGGAAAGCATGGTTGGAATACCAGCCGGAAGCATTCAGCGGAAAATGGACTGTAGAAAGCGTAGAACTGTATAAGCATTTTAACAGACGGTGGAACCTCCTCACAAGCCGCAAAATAAAAAAGCCCTGAAAAATTTTCAAGGCTTAAATCTTATCTTTCCAGAGGATTATTGTTCCGTTTCATTTCTTCCTTCATTCTGTTCTGCATATCGCGAATACGCTGCGGATCAGCCTGCATATTCATTCTTCTGCCACCGCCCATAGATGCGCTGACAACGGAAGCAGGATCAGTACGGTACTTTTGCAGTTGCTTTTCGTAGTCTGATCTTTTCACAGTGACCGGATTGCCCCGGCGTTCCTGGAGATTCGGAAGTTCAGCAATTTTTCTGGTTTCTTTCAGGTCAAAAGTATAGTGTCCGTCGGTATCCTCCAGTTTCACGATCAGTCCCGGAAGTCCGGAAAATTTATACGGTCCGTCCATCACAGGAACATCCGTGGTGAACCAGGCATACCATTTTCTTCCGCCGAAATCGGTTTCCGCTTTCTGAACCTTATACTCTTCAATCTGTGAAGTTTCAGGGAGAACTTTCCAGTTAATCCTGCGGTCTTCTTCGTAAGAATACATATCCCGTGCGATTCTGTCCCGAAAAGTTATTTTCTGCGACGAATAATCCTTTTCAACCTGATAATTGATTTGTGAACGGAACTGCTCCATCTGCGAACTGTTGAAAGTTCTGGTTTGCATGGTTCGCTGCATCAGCGAATCGCGCTGTAGTCTCTTCTCACCATAGAACACAGACCTGTCGCCCGATACGTCGAGATACGCATTTTCAACAACCGGTGCCGCGGTAGAATCGGTTTTCATCGAAACCTGATAAACAAACCTTGTATTTTGTCCGAACAGTACTGCCGACATTGCACAAAACAACAGAGCAAATCCTCTTTTCATAAATTACTTTCAGTTTTGATTATAAAACCGACCTAAAGTTAAGAGATTTAAGCATTTCATAACGATTGGTTAAAAGAACAGGCAAATTTGAATTTGAGGCATTTAGTTTGTACTTTTGCAAATTAAAATCATTCTAAATAAAGACAATGATTAAAGTAACCGATCAGGCAAAACAAAAGGCAGCCCTGCTGATGACGGAAGACGGCTTCAATCCGGAAACCGATTACATCCGTGTAGGCGTGAAGAGCGGCGGATGCTCCGGCCTGGAATACGTCCTGAAATTTGACAATAAAACCGAAGAAACCGATCAGGTTTTTGAAGATAACGGCGTAAAAATCGTCGTGGACAAGAAATCCATCCTGTATCTTGCCGGAACCATCCTGGAGTACTCCGGAGGACTGAACGGAAAAGGATTTGTTTTTAACAACCCCAACGCCAACAGAACCTGTGGGTGCGGGGAAAGTTTTTCGCTCTGATGATTAGGGAATTAAGAGATTAGGAGATTAAGAAATTAATTAAACTGTAAGATTATGACTGTCCCTTTTGAAAAATTTCCGGTCTATTTGAAAACAATTGATTTCACTGTTGACATTTTCCAAATGCTTGAAAATGAAAACCTCAGGAAAGAATTTGCAGTCAGTGACCAGCTTAAGAGGGCTACATTATCAATTTCGAACAATATTGCTGAAGGGTCTGAATACAATAATAACAAGCAGTTTATCAGGTTTCTTTGGATTGCAAAAGGCAGCAGCGCTGAAGTAAGGAATATGCTGTACATCCTACTTCGTCTGAAGAAGATAACGGAAGATGATTTCAAACAATTAAGCGATAACTGCTTTGAAATCAGCAAAGAATTATATCACTTTATAAAATACTTAGAGAGAAACAATACAGGGAATAAATAAAAATTTAGGTATTTTTTAAGTAGTTATGAACCTCACGTAAGATTCAATAATCTCTTAATCACCTAATTCCCTAATCTCTTAATAAGAGTAAGATGGCAAA
>JAEWOM010000020.1 GCA_023399675.1 Bacteroidota bacterium | reverse complement strand
CCTCCTTTTCCGCCTCCCATCGGAAGGGTAGTCAGGGAATTTTTAAACACCTGCTCAAAAGCAAGGAACTTCAAAACAGAAAGATTTACGGTAGGGTGGAATCTGATACCCCCTTTGTACGGCCCGATTGCAGAATTCATCTGAATTCTGAATCCTCTGTTAACCTGTATTTCACCTTTATCATCAACCCACGCAACACGGAAAATTACAATTCTTTCTGCTTCTGCCATTCTTTCCAGCAGTTTCATGCCGTTATATTCTTTTCTGGTAGCGATAAACGGGATAACCGTAACCGCCACTTCTTTCACGGCCTGAAGAAACTCAGGTTCGTTTGGATTTTTCGCCTCAATTTTGGCTACAAACTCCTGAATTTTCTGTTCTACATTGTAGTGTTCCATATCGTTGTGTCGTTGATTGCAACAAATTTAGATAAATTTCCAGCAATGCCAAATAGAGTATAAGAATTTAGCATTTTTTGAGAATTATTATGATGCCAGACTGAAAAACATACCATGATAATCCGACGAATGTTACAGTGAATTAATAAGCCTGTGGTTTTTCAGGACAAAGAATATTGCTTGCCGGAATGTGTCTTTACGTGGCCTGCAAGTTCCAGTTGCAAAAGCAGCGCGAGTAATTTCTGTGTCGGCAGTTCTGTTTTTTCGCCGAGTTCGTCCAGTGAAATTTGTGATTTTTTTTTGAGAATTTCATAAATAAGCTGCTGTTCTTCAGACAGTTGCAGTACAATTTCGGAATGCGGAAAGAGTATCCCGGTTTTCGGCTTACTTTTCAGGTCCATTTCTTCTATAAGTCCCGGAATGGTGGAAATGGTGCGGGCCTTAAGTTGAGCAATAAGCTGATTGCATCCCTGGCTGTATTTGTCCGTTATTTTTCCGGGCAACGCGTAAACTTCACGGTTATAGTTGTTTGCAAAGGTAACAGTGCTGACAGATCCGCCGCCAAAAGCGGTTTCAACCACGATGGTAGTTTCTGATAATGCTGCGATAATGCGGTTTCTTTGAATGAAATTTTCACGGTCCGGTTTCTGGGAAGAGTTGAATTCAGTGAGAATTGTACCGCCTTTCTCCAGGATTGTCTGGGCAAGTTTTCTGTTTTTGGAAGGGTAGATGGTGTGAAATCCGTGAGCGAGTACAGCGACCGTATGAATATTGTATTTCAAAGACAGTTCATGAACGGCGGTGTCGGCTCCGATGGCTAGACCACTCACGGTCATGAGATTTTCTGCCGGCAATTCAGGGAACAGTTCTTCCAGAAACTTTTTACCGTAAGCGGTTACATTCCTGGTTCCTACAATACTTACAGACCGTGGAGTGAAGTCTGTTTTTCCTTTACAGTACAGCACAGACGGTGCGTCTTCTGCCTCCTTCAGCATGGCCGGATAATCAGCAGTATGCCTCAGCAGAATACCAACTCCGTTTTTTTCGCAGAACCGAAGTTCGTTTTCTGCAAACTGCAGCGGTTCAGCAGTTCCAATTTCTGATAAGGTTCGGCTGCCGATACCAAAAGCTCTGGACAGTTCACGCTTGGGAAGCGACCATACTTCTTTCGCCGATCCTGCCGTATGAACAAGCCGGTGGAAATTGATGTCGCCAATCAGGGCGCATCGCCGTAACGCAACAGAATACAGATGCTCTTCGGTAAACATAACGAATTATCGAGAGTCAAATTTCCCGAAAATATCTCAAAAGAAATTGCTTCTATTGTTATTTTTTGGAGTAAACTGAAGCAGATTTATCGGTTTATGAATGGTTTGATAATTTTTTTCCGGAACTCCCGGTCTTTAGCCTGATCGCCAAACTGATAAGAAAACCCGATGCCGAGGGACTGTTTTCGCTGCAGACGCTGAATCTGATCATGGTCGTAAACCAGATCGACAGAAAGCACAGTTGAAATAAATTTGTTGAAGCGGATATTCAAGACACCGCTGTACGCAATATCTATTCTTTCAGCATGTTCCAGATAATTTGAGAAAAAATTGATCTGATTGTCGAAAGTGATGTCTTTGTAAATTTTAAGACGGTAAATCACGTTCAGCATGGCACCCAGTTCGGAGCGAATCTGCTGTCCATCGTACTGTAAACCGAATCGACCCTGCGTTTGCAGCAGCGGATCGCGCACAATGGTGAATTTTCCGTTTGCCGGCCGGAAAATAACCTGAAAATTTTCAGCGGGATTGTATGAAAAACCGATACCGGCATTGATGTATCCCGGAGCCAGAAAACGTGAAGTTCTGTCTATGAATTCAGGATCGGGAGTAGCATCATGGTTGAATCCCGGTGCAAACTGCGACAGAAACTGAAAACCGGTAGACAGATAGTAATTTCTACCCAAATCATAGCCGTAGTTCGCCATATAATTGATGTAATCCTCTGTTTTTCTGCTGCTTTGGCCGCTGCTTGCAATCCAGCCATAGCCAAGATTCAGAATCTGTTCCAGGTAATGCTTGTCCTTTCGGTAGCTCAGGTTGTAATTTATTTTTGCAAGTGCTCCGATATTGTCA
>JAEWOM010000019.1 GCA_023399675.1 Bacteroidota bacterium | reverse complement strand
GTGTTCACTTTCTGTGGTAACGATCCTGTTTTTACAGACTGTGAAGAGGTTACGGTTAATATTCTTCCTCCTGTTTATCCGGTGGCTTACGATGCAGTGCTTCAAGGCTGCTACATTCCGGAAGATCTTACAAGAGGTACTTTTACGCTGAACAATGCAGATGTTACCAACACACCGAATACAACTCTGAAATTCTATCCGACACTGCTGGATGCTCAGAATGACACCAATCCGATCGTTACTACTGCCGGATATGTTGCAACTGAGGGAACCGAAATTTTCGTTAGAGTGTACAGTAATACCGGATGCTTCAGTATTTCAAAAATAACACTGACCATCGTTGCACCGAAATATTCAGCAGTTCTTCAGGACAAAGTAATCTGTGAAGATGAGACTGAATCACTGGATGCAGGTCCGGGTTACGACGCTTATGAGTGGAGTACAGGTGCTACAACGCAGGCGGTTACCAATCTTCCGATCGGAGAATACTGGGTTGATCTGCACCATGAAGGTTGTGTAACACGTCAGTTTGTAAGAATTCTGAAATCCGCTGCACCGACAGTTACCAACATCGATATTACCAACAATACAGTTACGCTTACAGCAACAGGTGGAAATCCTCCTTACGAGTATTCGATGGATGGTGTTACGTGGCAAAGTTCAAACGTATTCACAGGTCTTCTTCGTGGTGAAAATACGTTCTACATCAGAGATGCCTTCAACTGTACGCCGATTTCTGTTACGGTGACAGTACCGAACCTGATTAACGCAATAACGCCGAACGGTGATAACCAAAACGATGAAATCGATTACCGTGCACTTGCGTACAAGGAAAACCTGACGTTCTCCGTTTATGACCGTTACGGTAAACTGATCCACACTGCCGATAAGAGCAACAACCACTCATGGAACGGATACTTCCAGGGTAAAAAACTTCCTACAGGAACTTATTGGTATACAATAACCTGGACAGAAGATGACGAAGCGAAAACTTTCGTGAAATATAACGGTTGGGTTCTTGTTAAAAATCTGTAATTTATTAACAGATATAAATCAAAAAGCACGGTTTCGGCCGTGCTTTTTTTATTTTTATTCAAATTGGTATCTACTTCTTCACCAGCTTGTAATCGTCTTTCATACTTCGGTCACCTACATTTTCTGCCATCCACATATGACCTTCACCTACAAAAAACACCCTGTTTTCACTGCTTTCATTAGGATTGTGTAAAGTGATAAATGAACCGCTGCTGTCAAAAGTAAAGTTACCGTTACTGTTAAAAACACCGTCTTTTTCTTCCAGGTAAACTTCTTTCATGGTGTAGGTTTTGTCACCGTTCAAAACAAGTGTCGTTTCAATTCCCGGACAGGAAGCGCATGGAAGGGTTCCGCTGTACGTTCCGTTCCAGTCCACAGAGGTCTCGGTTGTATCACCGACTGGAACAGTTTTAACAGTGTCTTCCGGATAAACAGCATGGGTTACCGAATCGGCGATAATTTCGGCCGTGCTTTTGTCTTGCTGCTGCTCTTTGCTGCAGGAAATCAGTGTTAATCCGGCGAATGCCGAAACTGCAATCAGTTTGTTCATAATAATCATTTTCTTTGTTGATAAGCAAATATAATGCAGGTTCTTATTTGCTTTTCTATCCTGTCCAAGAATATTTATTATTTCTATCCGGTAAATGTTAGCTTGAAATAATCTTGTTGAAGTCAAAAAAAGCCGTCTGACACGGATAGTGAGACGGCTTCTTAATTTAGGTATTAACAATTTTCCTGTTATTTTCCCAAGAAAGGATATTTATAATCTTTTGGTGAAACGAAAGTTTCTTTTACAGAACGTACAGAAACCCATCTCAAAAGATTCATCTTGGAGCCGGCTTTATCATTTGTTCCGGATGCTCTTGCTCCTCCAAATGGCTGTTGACCTACAACTGCTCCTGTTGGTTTATCGTTGATGTAAAAGTTACCTGCAGCATTTTCCAGTGCATTATAGGCTTCCTCAATGGCATAACGGTCCTTAGCGAAAATAGATCCGGTTAATGAATATGGTGAGGTTTCATCCACGAGTTTCAACGTTTCCGCCCAGTTTTTATCATCATAAACATAAACTGTAAGAATTGGTCCGAAGATTTCTTCACACATCGATGAATATTGTGGATTGGAAGTTTCGATGACCGTCGGTTCCACAAAATAACCTTTTTTATCATCGCATTTTCCGCCGAAGATTACCTTGGCATCTTTATCTTTTTTCGCAGCTTCAATATAATTTTTGCATTTGTCGAAAGACGCCTGATGGATAACAGCATTTACAAAGTTGGAAGGATCTTCCGGTGAACCCATTTTTACTGTTTTCAGCTGAGCTCCCATAATCGTTTGAACTTCTTTCCACAAAGATTTCGGAATATACGCACGCGAAGCTGCAGAACATTTTTGACCCTGATACTCGAAAGCACCACGCACAAGGGCTGTAGCTACCGCTGAGGCATCAGCACTTGGATGGACCATGACGAAGTCTTTTCCGCCTGTTTCACCAACAATTCTTGGATAGGTTTTGTATTTATGAATATTTTCACCGATCATTTTCCACATTCCCTGGAATACAGAAGTGGAACCTGTAAAGTGCAGTCCGGCAAAATCGGGATGAGAAAGTACTTTTTCAGCAGTTTCCGCACCTGGCGTATAAATCAGATTAATGACACCATCCGGAAGACCGGCTTCCTGGAAAATTTCCATAATGACCTGCGCTGAATAAATTTGTGAATGCGAAGGTTTCCATACCACGACATTTCCCAGCATGGCCATACAGGAAGGCAGGTTACCCGCAATAGCAGTAAAATTGAATGGTGTTACGGCAAAGCAAAAACCTTCCAGAGGTCTGTATTCTGAACGGTTCCAGATTCCTTCACTGGAAACCGGCTGTTCCGCGTACATTTCCGTCATGAATTCCACATTAAACCGCAGGAAATCGATAAACTCACAGGCTGAGTCGATTTCTGCCTGCATTACATTTTTTCCCTGTCCGATCATGGTAGCAGCATTCAGGCGGTCTCTGTATGGTCCGGCCAGAAGTTCAGCAGCTTTAAGGAAAATGGATGCGCGCTGCTCCCAGCCCAATGCATTCCAGTCTTTTTTCGCAGCCAGTGCCGCTTCAATCGCCTGGTCAACATGTTTCATGTTGCCTTTGTAATAAAATCCCAAATCATGTTTGTGGTCCTGTGGAGATTCAATACGGGTTTTTTCCTTTGTTTTTACTTCCTTTCCACCGATATACATTGGGATTTCCACTTTTTCTTTCCACATTTTTTTATACGTGGCGATCAGTGATTTTACATCGTCGCTGCCCGGTTCATAGCTTCTTACCGGTTCGTTTATCGCATACGGAACCTGAGAAATGGCTTTTGTCATGTTAATTGTGATTTTTTTAGTAATTCTTACAAAAATACTGAAATTAAAGCATTGTGGAAAATGACATCTTGCGTCTTTCCTCCGTCTTACTTCGCAAATGATATAATTTATAGGAAGATTGATGCAATGTGATAGCCATTGTAATTATTAGCTTTGTTGTTCATGATTTTTTGAAAAAGCATCTTTTGAATCTCATTCAGTTTACGAACAAAGGAATTTACTGTCCGGTCGGCCGGTTTTATATCGATCCGTGGCGACCGGTTGATCTGGCTGTTATTACACATGGTCACGGCGATCATGCGCGGTGGGGAATGAAGAAATATCTCTGCCATCATAATACAAAACCGGTACTTTTTTCGAGAATCGGGGAGGATATTGAATGTCAGAGTGTGGAATATGCCGAAACAGTGAACATCAATGGAGTTAAGCTGTCTCTCCATCCTGCCGGACATATTATCGGTTCAGCGCAGATCCGCCTGGAGTATAAAGGATATGTTGCAGTGATTTCCGGCGATTATAAAACTGTTGATGACGGACTATCCACACCTTTCGAATCAGTGAAATGCAATGAGTTTGTAACGGAAAGTACTTTCGGATTGCCCATTTATAACTGGCTTTCTCCCGATAAAATCGATGATCAGCTGCAGAACTGGGTTTCCAGGAACAAAGCGCATCAGAAAACCTCAGTTTTTGTCGGATATTCTCTGGGTAAAGCGCAGCGCATTATGAAAGCAGTGGAAGGTATTGGACAGATTTTCGTTCACAGTTCCATAGCCAGGCTCAACGAAGCTTTTAGTTCTGCAGGAATCGACTTGCCTGACTATGAAACAGCTGATTTCCTGGATGGTAGAAAAGCGATGCATCAGGAAATTGTAATCGTGCCACCTGCATTGCTCGACAGCAATATGATCCGGAAAATCCCTGATGCAGCAACAGCTATTTGTAGCGGCTGGATGCAGGTTCGTGGTTCCAGAAGGTGGCGTTCGGCTGATGCCGGCTTTGCGGTAAGCGATCATGCGGACTGGAACGGTTTACTGGACGCTGTGAAAGCAACTGAAGCGGATCTCGTGCATGTTACACACGGTCAAACCGCAGTTTTTTCCAAATATTTAGATGAAATCGGAATTAAATCTGATGTGGTTGAAACTTTGTTCGGTGAAGATGAAGAGGTAAAAGAGCAGCAGATAATCGAGGATAATCAACAAAATTAAATTCGATTTAGAAAAAACACGGGGACCAAAGCTGTCAGAATAAATGAAAAACTTTGCGACATTAATCAACGCGCTGGAAAGCACCAATAAGATCAATGCAAAGATCGATGCTATGGTGCAGTATCTGGAACAGGCTCCGGACCGGGACCGCCTTTGGTTTATCGCGCTGTTTACAGGCAAAAGACCGAAGAGAAATGTCAATACAAATCTGATGAAAGAATGGGCGCTGGAAATTACCGGACTTCCGCTCTGGCTCTTCACCGAATGTTATGCTGCAGTCGGTGATTTGGGAGAAACGCTTTCCTTAATTCTGCCAGCTGCCGAACAGGAAATAGATAAATCGCTGAGTGACTGGATGAACGATATTATCAATCTAAAATCGGCAAGTGAAGAAGAAAAAAAGACCTTCGTTACAACGTCCTGGGCTGGTCTCGGCAATACAGAGCGACTCATATTCAACAAACTGATCGGTGGCAGTTTTCGCATAGGCGTCTCACATAAAATGCTCGTGAATGCACTGGCAAAATTTTCCGGGCAGGATGTTAATGCGTTGATGCACAGTATTATGGGTAAATGGAATGTTGAGGAAGTGAATTTTCAGGAAATCATTTCCGGTACAAATGTTAATCCGGACAATTCCAAACCGTATCCGTTCTGCTTAGCCTATGCGCTGG
>JAEWOM010000292.1 GCA_023399675.1 Bacteroidota bacterium | reverse complement strand
GCGCGACAGTGCCACATACACCTGTCCCGAAGCGAACGACCTTCCTGCATCAATGACGACCCGCTCAAAAGTGAGGCCCTGACTTTTATGAATGGTAACAGCCCAGGCAAGACGAACTGGAAACTGTTCGAAACTGCCCTGAACTTCTTCCTTGATATTTTTCTCGTCGTCCAGCGAATATTTTTTCTGTTCCCAGATCTCTTTCTTCAGCTTGTAAGGTTCTTCATCACCTTCGATCTGCACGTAAACGTCTTCGTTATCGATCTCAATGATTTCCGCAAGTTTCCCGTTGAAATAACGTTTTTCGGAACTTGCATCATTACGTATGAACATGATCTGTGCACCCGCCTTCAGTTCGAGGGTTTCGTCATTAGGAAACTGGTTTTCCCTGAATTCGCCCGAGATTTTAGCTTTGAATAAATGTGATTCGCCGGGCAAGTCTGCCAGTTTTTTCCGGTTGATCTCTTCTGCCATTCTGTTATGACTGGTGAGATATACGTACGCTTCCTCTTCTGCTTCAAAATCCGGATCGTACCGGCTGTTAAGCAATTCAAAATCGATATCAGAAGTGTTTCCTTCTCGGATAGCATTTAAAATATCGAGAAATTCACCCTCATTCTGCCGGTATACTTTCTGAAGTTCAACCGTTATGAGTTTCTGGTCTTCAAGCGCTTTAGCACTGAAAAAAAATGGTGACCGGTAGTATTGCTGCAGAATCATTTCATCGCGTACAACAGGCGGAAGCTGGTACAAATCGCCGATGAACAGCATTTGCACTCCGCCGAAAGCCAGTGGATTTCTACGGATGTGCTTCAGCGAATAATCCATCATGTCGAGAACATCGGCACGCAGCATGGAAACCTCATCAATGATGATAATTTCCACTTCGCGTAACAGTTTTCTTTTTTCTTTGCGGTACTTGAAGTGATGATGCAGATCTGCAATATTGTTTCCAAGATTTCCGTCGATACGTTCAAGTGTCGGAATAAATGTGCGTGTCGGCAGGCCGAACATGGAATGAATGGTGACACCCCCCGCTTTAATTGCAGCAATACCGGTAGGCGCAACAACGATGAATTTTTTCCGGGTTTTTCTTACGAATCCGTTCAGAAAGGTCGTTTTTCCGGTTCCTGCTTTTCCTGTGAGGAAGATATTTCTGCTGGTATGTTCTGCAAGTTCAAAAAGCCGCTCATTCATCCCTCAAATTTAATTAATTTAGCACTCGAACCGGCAATATAACACAATGCGTTTGTTAGCTTTGCCAAGAAAAGCAACCCATGATCAAAAGTTCCGCTGTTTTACTGGTATTTCTTTTTACATTAACCGCCTGCAAATCAAAACAGGCAACAGATGATCCTTCAACCTTTCCTAAGGATGTTTCGCAAAGGCCGGATCGAAATTACAACGGTAAAACCGAGGAAGAAATTCTCGCTATTCAGGAAGCATCACTGCAGAATTTAAGGACAGAAATCGACTCGCTCATCAACTCCAGGCAATGCAACGATGAAATGGAATGGCGCATATCGCCGTTCGGATCAAAACCATGCGGCGGACCGGCAACCTATCTGGCTTATCATATTGACACAGAAGAGGACATTCTACCGAAAATAAGTGAATTCACAAAAATTCAGGCTGAATATAACCGGAGAAAGCAGATTTTTTCAAACTGTGCAATTGAACCGCAACCGACAGGATTACGGTGTGAAGGCGGCACTGCGGTACTGAATTATTCCGGAACACTGCAGGCAGATTAAATCATGCTGTCCTGCGTGCTTTTGTTTTGGTCTGCTTCGATGGTCGTCGATTCCGCACCTTCTACGATATCTTCAGCGGTACCGTCGTCCTGAACAATCTGCGGCGCCCATTTTGCATGGCGCGAAAGAGTCAGTTTGTGTCCGAATGCTTTAGCATAGACCTTTGTAAATTCTGCACCGAAGAAAATTATCTGGCAGCTGTAATTCACCCATAACATCAGTAAAATCACGGTTCCGGCGGCTCCAAAAGATGAAGTAGGCTTGAACGTGTCAAAATAAAAGGTCAGGATGTATTTTCCAATTGTAAAAAGCAGGGCCGTGACAAATGCGCCTGTCCAAACCGACCTCCACTCGAGTTCGAGATCCGGAAGAATTTTAAACATCGCAGCAAAAATCGCATAAGAAATAAGAAATCCGACGAAACCGTTAATGATATTCATAATCCAGATCGTTTCGATGCCGAATTTTACTGCAATCCAGTCGTTGGCCATTCCAATAAAAGAACTCACCAGCAGCGTAATCAACAGCAGAAAAGCGATAACCAGAATCATTCCGAGTGAACTCGCACGGTCCAGAATATATTTCTGCCAGGCCTTTTTAGGTTCGGCTACAACGTCCCACAATTTATTCAGGGTTTTTTGTAACTGAAAAAAAATGGTAGTTGCACCAAAAACCAGCGTCAGTACACCTACTGTTTTCATTACGATATTCTTCCTGTCTACCATCCCGCTGACAATCATATCTTCGATGCTTTCTCCTGCGTTCGATCCTAACATCCCGCCAATGAACCTGGTTATTTCTCCGCGAACCGCTTCCTCGCCGAAGAAAATTCCGGCAAACCAAATAACCATAATCAGCAGACCCGGAATCGAAAAAATAGCATTGTAAGCCAATGATGCAGCTTCGCTCCCCAAATCCCGGGCAGACCAATCCTTATAGGTATCCTTTAATATCTGCCAAATTATCGGGGGAGTGATTTTCATAGGACGAATTTGAATCAAAAAAAACAAGAATAATGCCGCGTAAAAGATTCAGCTGATTTTTGTAAAGAAGTACAGAATCTTTATAAAGATTTTTCTGAACGGCAGGCAGAATACCTTTCCAGGTCAAAGAATTCTGAATTTTGCAGTATTTCCTGTCTTAAAACCCCTTCCTTTCGCATCCCTAATTTTTCTAATATTTTCCCTGATGCGGGATTATGAGGAAAAAACATCGCAAAAATTTTGTTGAGTCCCAAAGTATGGAATCCGAAATTCATCACTTCAGCTGCTGCTTCAGTGACGATTCCCCGGTTCCAGTAATCTTTCGCAAGCCAGAATCCGAGTTCCGCTTTGTGGTGCTTCGGAACGATATGCAGCCCTATTCCGCCAATTAACTTAAGATCATCTTTCAGCCGAATTCCGAAAATATAGTTTGTTTTAGCCTCAAATCCTTCACGGCACATTTCAAACCATTTCCGGGCGTCCTTCTCTTCATACGGAAAAGGCATTGAAAGCGTATTTTCTGAAAAAGCAGCTGTTTGATTTAAGAAATATACAAGATTCTCCAAATCCTGCTCAACCGGTTGGTTCAGGATTAGTCTTGCGGTTTGCAATACAGGAAAATCTGACATTAGGCTTTATTTTTCTTCCCGGTACCACGAAGAATATTTAACATAATTTCCGGCGATGCGGTTCACCTCTCCTTCCAGTAGTGCAGCTGAAATATCCTTGATTTTTTTGGCAGGAATTCCGCCCCACACTTCCCCACTTTTAATGTGGGTTCCCTGTGTTACAACAGAACCGGCGCCGACGATGGAATTACTTTCCACGAGGCAGTCGTCCATGACAATCGCACCCATACCAATTAGCACATTGTCCTTAATCACGCAGCCATGTACAATCGCATTGTGCCCGATTGAAACATTATTCCCGATTTCGAGTGGAAATTTTTCGTAAGTACAGTGCAGCATCGCGTTATCCTGCACATTGACCTGATCTCCGAGTTTTATATAATGAACATCTCCACGGATCACTGCATTAAACCAGATACTGCAGTTTCTTCCCATCGAAACATCACCGATAACCGTTGCGGTTTCAGCAAGATAGGTTCCTTCACCAATTTGCGGGGTTTTTCCAAGAAGTTCTTTAATAAGGGCCATAAAAAAATAGATTTCGAATGTAATTAGAAAATATCTATCGAACCGAAAGGCAACCGTCCCAAAGCGCATTGTCCTCAACCTAAATC
>JAEWOM010000083.1 GCA_023399675.1 Bacteroidota bacterium | reverse complement strand
GCCGTTTCCGGAGCAATAAAGTAATCGATTTGTCCTCTTGCATTCTGCTCTGCAAGTTGAAGTAATTCGCTGAGTATCTGCAAGCTGTCTTTCGAATATTTTTCGTTGTACGGATCGAGTTCAGGCTGCAGCAGCAGTACTTTTACTTCGCCGCTCGGTTTTTGGTCAAACGAATAATATTTGATCAGCGAAATGCCCATCGGAATAAAAATTCCGGCGGCGAGAATCAGCGAATTTCGGATCAGATCTTTCCTTTTCCTGCCGGCTTCCCAAATTCTGACGGTATAGAAAATAAAAATGTTCACGAGTAAAATCCAGAAACTGCCACCCGTGCTGCCAAGCGTATCGTACCACTGAATGAGTTTCGGATATTCTGAAAAAGCATTTCCAAGATTCAGCCAGGGCCAGGTAAGCTCCCATTCCAGATGAAGTTTTTCAAAAGCCATCCAGATGGCAACCAAAAATGCAAGTCCCCAATACGTTCCCTGCCATTTTTTATGCCAGTGATAGCTCATGAAAACAAGGCTGTACAGCAATGAATTCGTAATTACCGGCAGCACGACTGCAGGAATAGAATGCGTACCGTCCGGATTTTTCGAACCGTAAAGCCAACCTGTGGTTACGATATTCCAGATAATAAAAGTAAGATACGACAGCAGAAAGATGACAAGCGGCTTTCTTTTGATTTTGGAAAATTTCGAAATCTCGTGTTCCATCATCAGCAATGGAACCAGCGCAAAAAGTATAAAAAAGGGCACACCGTATGTTGGCCACGAAACGGACAGCAACATCGCAGAAATCAGTGCCAGAATCAGATATTTCATGGGAAATTTTGTTCTGCCAAATTTAAGCCTTTAGTCCGGAACTGTCGGATGGCGGCAGATGAATTTATTTTTAACAGCAAAAAGCCTTTGATATTCAAAAAAAATTCAGAAAAATCAACCCGAATTCCTGTTGAGTTCGGATGCCCGTTGCTCCGCAGCAAATATTCCCTGTTTGATGATGTGCTGAAGTTGATTTTCGTTAAAAGTATTCAGCGCAGCTTCGGTAGTTCCGCCTTTTGATGCAACATCGGAGATGAGTTCATCCAGTGATTTCCCAGAATTATTGATCAGGTGATAAGCACCGAGCATGGTTTGCTGCACAAACAGTTGGGATAAATTTTCTTCAATTCCCATTGCTGTACCGGCTTTGATCATCGCGTCAACGATATAGTAGAAGTACGCCGGGCCGCTTCCGGACAGTGCTGTTACCGAATCCAGTAAATTTTCTTCTTCCAGATAAACAGATCTTCCGGTGGCGTTGAGCAGTCTTTCGACCTGAATTAATTTTTGAAAGGAGATTCCGGATGCCGCCGTATAACCTGTGACGCCCATTCCGAGCAGGGTAGGAGCGTTCGGCATAGCTCGCACAACGACATCGTGTTGCAGTGCCTGCTTTATTTTGGCAATTGTAATACCGGCCATGATTGAGAGAACGAGTGAATCGGCGGGGATTTTAAAAGGCAAATTCTCTGCAACAAATGCGAAATCCTGCGGTTTCACAGCAATAATGATAAGGTTTGCGTCCAACGCATCTAACTCATCGAATGAAGAAACAGTGGATGAAGAGAATTCTTCAGCAATAAGTTGCTTTTTTTCATCATTCCGAATGATCAGATGAAGGTTTTCA
This sequence comes from Bacteroidota bacterium, assembly GCA_023399675.1. Lineage (GTDB taxonomy): Bacteria > Bacteroidota > Bacteroidia > Flavobacteriales > Weeksellaceae > JAEWOS01. The sequence goes on along the minus strand of JAEWOM010000083.1, from coordinate 2,281 downwards.
GGTTTTACCAAATCATATTTGAGGAACGAACGGGAAAACGAAATGCCCATGTTGCCGGCACCCAGAACAGCGATTTTTAAAGCCATTACAGTGAACTTTGGTATGCAGACCAACCGGCGATTTTGTATTGCTCAGCCATTTCTGCAGGATTTTCAGATTTATAAATACCGCGTCCTACAATAATAAAATCTGAATGTAAATTCCTGAAAACGTGTTCCGGAGTATTATATTGCTGGCCTTTTCCGTCACCTTTATCTGCCAGATTTACACCCGGCGTGAACAGCAAAAGTTCATCAGAAATCGCATTCTGTGACACTCCTCCGATCACATTGGGATGCGATGCAGCGATTTTCTCGGCCTCTTCACGATACTGCTGATTGGTCAGTGTTCCTCTCGACGACATGCCGATAATTGCTACCACACCAACGTTATTGAAGCAGTCCAGACTTTCGAATCCGCCGATGACCTGTGATGTAACGAAATCCGCCCATTCAGAAATTCTGTACGTTCCGAATTTGAACTGTAATTCCTGTGTATTGCCGATGTCGGCAAATTTTCGGTCTTCCATCAGCAGAAAACCGTGTTTTTCAGCGATTTCCTTCAGCGGTTTGATGGTTTTTTCAAAATCGAAATCGGAAATAATATCGATGTGCGTTTTAAGCGCGACGATGTGCGGACCGGTTTTTGCAGCCAGGTCAAGCAGTTCCTGCGTTGTAGTAACATCTGCAGATGCGATGAGGTTGGAATTTTTTGCAAGTGCTGTTTTCAGCAGTTTCTGTGCAACGGAATGGTCGTTGAGTTCAATTTTCTGCTCGTACGACTTTCTTTTCTTTTCCTCGAATTTTACTGTGTTGCCTTTCAGAAAATCTTTAATTCGGCCATATTCATTCTCTGTGAGTTTTCCTTCATCTTTCAGGATATCACAGGCTTCTGAGATTGTGAAGAGTGTATGAACACGGTATCCTTTATCTTCAAGCATTTCTTTTCCTCCCTGCTGTCTGTCGAGAACCACCACGATATCAGATACGGTTATGCCTTCGTTTTCGATTTCAGGAATGGTTTCCAGCAGCGATTTTCCTGACGTAATAACATCCTCGACCAAAAGACAGTTCTGCCCCTTCTGAAAAATACCTTCGATGAGTTTCTTGGTGCCGTATCCTTTTGCTTCTTTTCTCTTGATAATCAAAGGAATGTAGCTTTCCAGTGACATCGCAGTTGCCATGGGTAACGCTGCATACGGGACGCCGCAAATCAAATCGAAATTATCGAGCGGAAGCATTTCCAGCATATAATCGGCGAGATGTTTCAGAATTTTCGGATCCGATGCCAAAGGCCGAAGGTCTACATAAAACGGACTCTCGATACCGCTTTTAAGTGTGAATCTTCCGAATTTGATGATGCCGAGTTCATAACACGCCAGAAAAAAGTCCTTTTTGCTTTCCATTGCTGCTTTTTAGATTTTTACAAAGTTACGGCTTCTTGCACAAGAATCCGATGTAAGTGTTCTGAAAATCGACCTGAAAAAACGCAAATTATCGTTACCGCTTTACGAAAACTGGTGCTCGCGGTAATGGCTGGCCGTTTCCGAAATAAGCACGTCCATTTCTTCCAGCGTAAGTACTTCAAGAAATTTTTTACGCCATTCCTTAAAATGTGGGATTCCACGGAAATAGTTGCTGTAGTGCTGTCGCATTTCTACCAAACCACCGCGTTCGCCTTTCCATTCAGCGCTCCATAAAGCATGCTGTTTTACGGCGGCAAGTCTGTCTTCAATGGTAGGTTCATCGAGAAGAGTCCCAGTTTCAAAAAAATGCTTGATTTCATTGAAAATCCAGGGATATCCAATGGCACCACGCCCGATCATAATTCCGTCGCACGCATACTGTTCGCGGTACTGCTTTGCTTTCTGCGGACTGTCGACATCGCCGTTTCCAAAGATGGGTATTTCGATATTGGGATTCAATTTGATGCGCGAAATATGTTCCCAGTCGGCTTCGCCCTTGTACATTTGCGCACGGGTTCTTGCGTGGATTGTCAGTGCTTTAATTCCTGCATCCTGAAGTCTTAAAGCCACTTCATCGATATTTATTCCGTCGGTGTCCCAGCCTAATCTTGTTTTTACCGTTACCGGAAGATGTGTGGAGCTGACCACTGCTTTAGTTAAACGCACCATCAGGTCGATATCTTTCAGTACGCCGGCGCCTGCTCCTTTGCAGACCACTTTTTTTACTGGGCAGCCGAAATTGATGTCCACCAAATCCGGTTCTACGGTTTCCACTAT
>JAEWOM010000053.1 GCA_023399675.1 Bacteroidota bacterium | reverse complement strand
TTTCTGCCGGAAAGTGCGCTGAGATTTTTGGACATCGGAATAGGTTTTTAGGTAAATTAGTTTAAAAAAAATCTTCGGGCAAATAATCAGCTGATCGGTCCGGAATTCAATATCTTTTCAAGACTTTTCACATGCTCGTGCGCGGTAAGGTCAAATTTCACCGGAACCACCGTGATGTAACCGTTTGCGAGCGCTGTTTCATCGGCATCTTCAGCAGAATCCATATTGTTAAAATATCCGGTAAGCCAATAATATTTTTTGCCGTGCGGATTAATTCTTTCATCAAAGTTTTCTTCCCATTTTGCATCAGCCTGTCGGCAGACTTTCACGCCTTTGATCTCTGCTTTCTTCAGTTTCGGAATATTGACGTTCAGTACAACCCCTTTCGGCATCGGATTTTTAAGAACTTCGCGAACAATCTGCTGAATATAATCTTTCGCCTGCAGAAAATCGGCATCCCAACTGAAGTCCTGCAGTGAAAAACCTATCGACTGCAGAGCTTCTACACCGGCCTCCACAGCTGCGGACATCGTTCCGGAATAAATGACGTTGATGGATGAATTGGATCCGTGGTTAATTCCTGAAACAACGATGTCCGGTTTTCTTGTGAGGATTTTATCCAGCGCAAATTTTACACAGTCCACCGGAGTGCCGCTTAATGCAAAATCCTGCTGTTCTCCCGGCAGGTTATGTATTTCTTCGAAGGTAAGTGTTGAGTTTATCGTAATAGCATGTCCTTTTCCGCTTTGTGGTGAGTTGGGCGCCACTACAACCACTTCGCCGATTTCGCTCATAAATTCAACGAGATTTCGGATTCCCGGTGCAGTAATGCCGTCATCATTGGTGACAAGAATTAAAGGTTTTTGCGTCATAAATCAGGGTTTTTAACAAAATTAAGTAAAAATGCATGCAACATGTTAAATTAGGTATTAAATTTGAAGGTTTTCTGCGTTGTGTAACAAAGTGTGGCACAAATCAACTAATATATTTCAAATTTAAAACCACATATGTTTAAGAAATTTAAACTGAACAAAATTCTCCTTTTTATACCGCTTACGAGTCTCATGTTCTGCTTCAATTCACCCAAGAATGATGATGAGAAGATGCAAACCATCATGGTCAGTATAAAAAATACCCTGTCGTATCTGCACTACAGTCCGCGGCAGATTAACGACGATTACTCCAGGGATGTCTATACCAGATATTTCGAAATGGTGGATCCCGGGAAAAGATATTTCCTGCAAAGTGACATCAATGAATTTGCGGCACACCAGACAAAACTGGACGATTACCTCAACCAGGGAAACCTCGTTTTTTATAAGAGTACAACTGACAGGCTGTTTACCAGACTTGATGAAATCGACAAACTGACGCAGGATATTCTGAGCAAGCCTATCAATCTGAATGAGGATGAAACGATGATTCTGGAAAGAGAGGATAAAAAATACGCGTCCAATTCCAAAGAGCAGTATGCAGAATGGCGTAAATACATCAAATACAATATTCTGCAGGAAATTGAAACCCTGAACTCCAAAGAAGAAACACAGCGCAAAAAGAAAGATTCCGTGCAGAAACACGGATTACAGGACACCATTAAACTGACGGTACTTACACAGGATCAGAAGCTAAAGAAAGCAACTTCCGACGTAAAAGATCTGATAGGTGAAAGCTTTAAAAGAATTAAAAAGCGTAAAAGAATGGACTGGTTTAATGTCTATATGAACGCTTACTGTGAAGTTTTTGATCCGCATACGAGCTATTTTTCTCCAAAAGACAAACAGGAATTCGATGTTAATTTTACCGGAAAGGTAATCGGAATCGGGGCTATTATCCAGGAAAAGAAAGGAAATCTTTACCTCGGAGCGCTTTCACTCGGAGCACCTGCCTGGAAATCGAAACAGCTGTCGGAAGGCGACAGAATCCTGAAAGTGAAATCCATGCCGAATCAGGAAGCGATTAACGTGGTCGGAATGCTTTCGGATGAAGCCGTGCGTTTGATTCGAGGCAAGGAAGGAACTCCGGTAACGCTTACGGTAGAGAAAAAGGACAAAACCATCCGTGAGGTGACGATGATTCGTGAAGAAGTGGAAATGGAAGACACCTACGCGAAAAGCATCATAATCAACTCCGAAAACGGAAAAAAATTCGGACTGATCAACCTGCCGAGTTTCAATGCCGAGTTTGATAAAAAGGACGGCAGAAACGCTTCTGATGATGTGAAGAACGAACTGATTAAACTGAAATCCCAGAATATTAATGGGGTAATTCTGGACTTAAGAAACAACGGCGGAGGCTCACTTACGGAAGTTGGTGACATTATGGGTCTCTTCATGAACGCCGGACCTTATGTTCAGGTAAAAGACGGTAACGGAAAAATTCAGACGCTCAAAAATAAAAGCAATTCACCTGTGTGGACAGGCCCTCTGCTGATTATGCAGAATGAACTTTCAGCTTCGTCTTCAGAAATTTTGGCAGGTGTAATGGAAGATTACGGTCGCGCAGTTTTGCTCGGTTCTCCGCAAACTTTCGGGAAAGGAACGGTTCAGACATTTGTTGATCTCAACAGGTTTTTGAGTACGAGCGATGACTTTGGGTCTTTGAAACTCACGATACAGAAATTCTACAGAGTATCCGGTGAATCTACCCAGAACAAAGGTATTTCCAGCGATATTCTGATGAAGAACTTCCTTACTTACGCAGAAATCGGCGAACGCTATGACGATTTCAGCATGCCATGGGACAAAATTCAGCCGGCACAATATACTGCAATGAATCTTTTTGATAAAGCTGAATTACAGCGTAAAAGCAATGCGCGGCTCGCAGCCAATTCGAATTACCAGCTCATTCTGGAATCTGCGAAATGGAAAGAGGCATTGGATAAAGAAAAATCCATCACCCTGAATCAGGCAAAATTTTTCGAACTGATGAAGCAGCGTAAGGAACAGATCAAGAAATTTGATGCGCTGGACAAACTGAATTCCGGGTTAAACTTTGTACAGATTCCAGCTGAGCAGGAACGCGCCAGGAATGACGAGGCTTACCGTAAGAAATCAGAAAACTGGATCAAAAACCTGAAACGTGATCTTTATCTGCAGGAAGCGGTGAATGTTCTTTCCGAAATTAAAGCGTAAAAGCGCTAATAATGAATTTATTACGGCCGGATTTTATCCGGCCTTTTCTTTTGCTGTTTGTGAAAGTATTCATAAAAATATTTTATTTTTGAGCAAAAGCATTATTTCTATGGAAACTTTCAGTGAATTCGAGGATCAAGCTTCTGTTCCCCAGAAAAATTTCAGTGACATCCTCAGCCATGCGTTCAACAATTATTTAAAGATTATCGGTTGGCTCATGCTTGGAACAGTTATTTATTTGGTTGCCAGTGCTGTAATTACATCTTTAGCAGATGCTGTGGCGGGTTATGACAATGATGTGACGGCACAAAGAATGCGCGACTTTTCCGTATCGGGAGGTAACTACAGCGAATTTGTGGATTCACTTATTGGTGCTCCCGGTTTTATGATTTCACTCGGTCTCAATTCATTGATAGGGGTATTCATCGCACCTTTTTTTGTGGGATTTGTGTATATGATGCATAAGGCTACACGCGGTATTTCGGTTGAATTTGCAGATTTATTTATCGGTTTTAAACAGAATTTTATTCAGTACGTGCTTTTTATGATTGTATTTTATATCGCGCTGACGTTTGGAGCTCTTTTCTGCCTTATCGGGATGTTCTTTGTTCTGCCGTTTTTCTTTACAGGAATCCCCATAATCCTTTTTGAAAACAATACTGCAGGAGAAGCATTGCGAAAGTCATTTGAAACCGGCAGCAAAAACTACGGCACATTGCTCGGTGTCGGTTTCATAGCTTCTATTCTATCTTTGGCAGGCCTGCTGCTTTGCGGTGTTGGAATCATAGCAACGGCACCTTTCTTTTACGCGGCGTTGTACTCTGCCTACATTGCATTTAAGGGTGTGCCGCGCGTGCAACATTTACAGGGAAACATGTAAAAAAGAAAAGTACGGGCAGTTTACATTTGCAGATTAAAGAACCTCCAGTTTTTCTGAAAACCAGACTATTATGCCGGACCGAAAAAAACAGATCAGCGGAATAAAGATCAAACAGGTCTTTCTGATTCTGATAATAACAGGCTTTGTAGCGCTTATCATCGCCAACCTGACGATGTTTATCCCTTCTTTGTTGGGCGCATTAACGCTGTATGTGGTCACCAGATCTCTCAATTTCAAATTTCAGGAAGAAAAAGGATGGAGGCCGGGCGCTTCTGCAATGGTCATTATCCTGTTGTGCCTGGTTACGCTGATTATTCCCGTTTACGCAGTTGTGGATATGGTTCTCTCCAATCTCGGGGACAGTGAAGATTATATGGAGAAATTCGATGTTTTTCTTGTTCGGATACGCGAATACCTTAAAAGCCAATTGAACATTGATGTGCTGAATGAACAGAATATCGCCCGGATCAAGAACTTTGCAACGAATCTGACGACCAGTGCTTTAAGCGGCACGTTCAATACGATCAGTATTATTCTGTCGCTGTTCTTCATGCTGTATTTTATGCTGGAAAGACCGCGAAAATTCGAGAGACTGGTTGCTTCTGCAATTCCTTTTAAGAAAGCGAATATCTCGATGATTGGCGAAAAATTCAGAAAACTGGTCATTGCGAATGCTGTAGGTTTACCGGTTGTTGCTGTCGGACAGGGTATTATCGCTTTGATTGGATATTTAATTTTCGGCGCGCCAAGTCCGATTCTGCTTTTCGTGCTTACAGCGATAACTTCGATGATTCCGATTATCGGGGCGTCCATTATTTTTGTGCCGGTCGGCATTTATATGATCGCGGAAGGCAATATGTTCGGTGGTGTCGGTATTTTGATTTACTGTATGGTTATTGTGGGACTTACCGATAACGTGCTGCGCTTTACCTTATTGAAAAGGCTTGAAAATATACATCCGCTGAACACCGTTTTCGGAATTATCATGGGTATGAAACTGTTCGGATTCATGGGGCTTATTTTCGGTCCGATTCTCGTCTCTATGACGGTGATGCTTATTCAGGTTTACCGGGATGAGTTTTCCGATGATGATACACCGGAACTGGAACTTCCTGAAACGATGGAAATTGAAGAGAAAATTGACCTCACGATCTGACGTGTGAATCCCGAAATCTTACAGGAAATTTGCGAGCACCGAATGCCATTCGGAAAATACAAAGGTGTCATTTTGGCAGACCTGCCGATTTCTTATTTGGAATGGTTTCAAAGAAAAGGCTTTCCTGCCGGAAAACTCGGTATGCAGCTGGCAACGGTTTATGAAATTAAACTCAACGGGCTCGGTTACCTTTTAAACGCTCTGCGGAAATGATAAGATTCAGCATCACTACAACTTAATTATTGCTAAATTTACACTATGAACAGGAAAGAAATATTAAAAAAAATCGCAGAAGAGCAGGGGAAGATCGTTCAGAACCTGCAGGAATCAGTTTCAAGATACAAATCGGCTTCCGATATCGATGAGGACGACACGCTCGATCCCGATGATTATGCACGCCAGACAGAAGCAAAAGATATGCAGCTGAGGTTTGAACAAATGCTGAATACGGCCAGGCAGAATCTGCAGTTCATCGAAGCGGAAGGAGAAGCAACGCACTCGCAGGCCGAAGAAGGTGCAATTGTTGAAACAGATGATCACTTCTTTTTTCTCGGTGCGAATGTCCCTCATTTCGCACTGGAAGGTAAAGAAGTATACTGTGTCACCAGAGAAACGCCGGTTTACAAAAACATTATCGGTAAAAGTGTAGGAGATCAGGTTCAGATCGGCAATCAGACAGCAAAGATTACACATATTTTCTAAATGGAATATCTGGGGTATTTCACTGCAATTATTATCGGGCTGGTAATGGGCTTGATTGGTGGTGGTGGAAGTATACTCAGCGTTCCGGTTTTTGCGTATCTGTTTAAAATAGATGCAGTTACCGCTACAGCACTTTCGCTGTTTGTAGTGGGCATCACCAGCAGCGTAGGTTCCGTTGGATATATCCGACAGAAAGTCGTGAATTTCCGGACGGTGCTGCTTTTCGGGCTTCCTTCCGTTTTGGGTATCTTATTCTCCAGAAGGGTTGTGTTACCGCATCTTCCGCCGTATATCATCAACAGATGGGGCATAACGCTGACCAAAGAGATGTTTATTCTCGTGCTGTTTGCTGTACTGATGCTGATTTCGTCCATCAAGATGATCAAAAAATACGACAGGCAGCGGATTCGAAAATCAGAAGAAATTAACTATACACTGCTGATTTCCCAGGGCTTACTCGTTGGCATTATTACCGGTTTTATCGGAGCAGGCGGCGGTTTTATGATAGTTCCGGCACTGGTGATGCTCTTGGGTCTTTCCATGAAAGAGGCAGTGTCCACTTCGCTGGTCATTATCTCCTTTAATTCACTGATCGGATTTGTTTCATCGCTGGATAAAATCGATGTAAACTGGACTTTCTTGCTGTCCTTTTCGGCGCTTTCGGTGTTAGGAATTCTGATTGGTGTCCGGTTCGCAAAAAAAATTGAAGGAAGAAAACTCAGGCCCATGTTCGGATGGTTCGTCCTCGTCATGGGAATCTGGATTATTGCAAACGAATTGTTTATAAAAAATATGTAAGGCAAAACATGCATAGACGCCATCTATTAAAAATGGCGGGGTTTTTGTGAAAATGCCTTTGGTTATAGTTGAAAAACGACAAAAATGAAAGTAGAACAAATTTATACGGGATGTCTGGCTCAGGGAGCTTATTACATCGTTTCCGAGGGAGAAGCAGCGATTATCGATCCACTGCGCGAAGTACAGCCATACATCGACAGGCTGCAGAAAGATCAGGTGGAACTTAAATATATCTTCGAAACCCATTTTCATGCAGATTTTGTTTCCGGACACCTCGACCTAAGCAAAAAAACCGGAGCACCAATCGTATACGGTCCAACTGCTGAACCGGCATTTGAAGCTGTAACCGCTGAAGACGGACAGATTTTCGAAATCGGAAAATGCAAAATAAAAGTACTGCATACACCCGGGCATACCATGGAAAGTACGACGTATCTGCTGATAGATGAGAACGGCAAAGAAACGGCAATTTTTTCCGGAGACACCCTGTTCTTAGGAGATGTGGGAAGACCTGATTTGGCACAAAAAGCAGCCAATATGACACAGGAAGAACTGGCAGGAACGCTGTATGAAAGCCTGGTCAATAAAATTCTTCCACTTGCGGACGATATCACTGTTTATCCGGCTCACGGAGCAGGATCGGCTTGTGGAAAAAATATGCAGAAAGA